>CAYNUE010000018.1:0-47233 GCA_964400325.1 uncultured Sangeribacter sp.
TGATTTTCAAGAATTCTAAAGTATTGATAGACAAAGAACTTAACACCCTTCGGGACAAATCCCACCGGGTTCACTTTAAATCAAGCAGTTAGCATTTTGCTGACTGCTTTTTTTGTCTCCCTACTCTCCAATATACGCCATCTATGTAAATCAGTGCCCTCTGAGAAAATTGAAGGTTAAGCAGAGGAACGAGAAAAAGTAAATGACGCCACTGTAATTTTTTGCTGTTACATCGTTTACTTTTTCAGTTCTTCGGTATCTAATAATAAACGATATGGTAAAATTGATTCAATATGAGACTCAGATTATTTATACTACTTCTACTTAGCCTTAATTTTGCGTTTAGCTATAACCAAGGGGACATTCTATTTCAAGAGAGCAAATCGGCACAGTCTAAATATATAAAGGCTGCGACGGGTTCTCGTTATACTCATTGCGGAATCATTTATAAGAAGAAGGGGAAAGAGTATGTGCTTGAAGCATCAAATGTGGTCAAACTCACTCCAGTCAATGAATGGATAAACCGAGGAGTTGGGAAACATGTAAAGGTAAAAAAGTGTCCCATAAAGAATTTCAAGATTAATTTGAATAAATATCTGGGTAAAAAATATGATACGTCTTTCAGTTGGACCGACAAACGAATGTACTGCTCAGAATTGGTCTATAAAATTTATGCAGACAATGGCATAAAACTTTGTAAATTAAGGAAAGTACGAGACTATAAAGTGAATAAATTCCTTGAATATCTGAAAAAGAGAGCAATTTCACTCAATGAATTGGTTGTAGCACCCTCGGATTTACTATGACCTTAAAATTTCAGTTCGGAAAAAGACTTCTTTTACTATCACAACTGCATTATTAGGCTTGCTCGTTTTCGTGGTAAAGATAAACGTGAATTTATCGACAACCAACAGATTGAGGGTAACATCTTTGATTTGCTCAATGAAGATTGGAGAAAAACGGCATCGGTAGGTGTAGCCCTATATGACGACCGCATAGAGATTGAGAACGCAGGAATGCTCCCCGAGGATATACCAGCAGTACAACTGAAATACGGCTCCTGTATACTTGACTCCCATACTTCTGAACAGCCTAATGAAACAATCGCACGTGTGATGTATTATAGTGGCATAATCGAACATTGGGGAAGAGGCCTGTCTATGATATTTGACGAGTGCAATCGTATAGGGCTTCCACAACCAATAGTAACCGATGAGAGAGGTGTAGTCAGAGTGACATTTATGCGTCCGAATTTATCGGCTCACATAAATGACACGATAAATGACACGATAAATGGCACGATAAATAATACCGAAAAATTGATATATAACTGTATCATTTCTTCGCCGGGTATCAGTGCAGTTACTTTAGCTAATGAATCGGGCAAGAGCGTTAGAACCATAATGAGAATCCTGAAACATTTGGTTGATCTCAACATTATTGAATACCGAGGTTCTAAAAAGACCGGTGGATATTATAGCTTGTGATACTCACCGCCATTCGTGCATATATCACATAAGTATATACTTGGGTTAGGAGTGAGAGTCACAACTTTTCATCTACTTTGACCATTGCACTGAAAATGTATTTTTAACTTCATTTTCATATAATTCTTGATAACCAGTAATTCTTCCTTCTGTAATATCATAACGGTAGGAGGTTGTACGGCTGTTTAAATTGTCTGCTCTATTAACCTCCATAATAAGATTGGTAGGCATTGAACCGAAAATGCCTTTGAGTTGGAGAGGGAAATATTGAGGTAGGCTCATCGGAATAGGGAGAACATTTTGAACGCCTGCTATATCAGAATATTTGAAAGAATATGTAATGTACGGATAAGAGTGGCCGAGGAAATCTTCTATTTTTGTAAGATTACCATTCTCCCAATGATAGTAATTCTCCCACGTCACTGGTTTGTCTTCTACCCTCTTATCGTTCCATTCAGTCCATTTGACGGTATTAAGATAATTTTGAGGCGTATAGCTAAACTCCTGTCGATATTTCTTTTCAAAAGGAGATTTGTCTTGTTGTGTCCAACTGAATGTGCCATCACAAGATACAGCTCGTCCGTTCTCTAAATGAAGTTCATCCTCATATAAGGTCAGAGTATTAATTTCTCCATTTGACCAGTAAGTCTCATCTCTAGTAGTGATTTTTATTAAGTTGTCGGATATATACTCATACAGGGCAACTATGGATTCATTTTGGTACATACACTCAAAGGAAGTCACCCTTCCGTAAGAGTCATAAGTGATTTGTTGGCTAATGGAGCCGGATTCATCAGAGATGGATGAAACCTGCATAAATATCTTTGGTTCAGGCTCCTCTTTGCTACAGGCAGAAACCATGAACATAAAGAACACTATGTATAAAAATTTTTCTAACATACTGTAGAATGAGGAATGGACCAAGTTGCCCTTACTATTGGCATATTATGGCATAAGCAATTTATATCCACTAACTTGATTGGCAATTTCAGACAGACTAATGGGCACGTTTATCTGCTGTCCATTGAGCATAAGAGTTACTGAAGTATTGTTGAATACAGTCATTCTCTTAAACGTCATTGTGATTGACATTTTGTTATCCTCTTGTGTTGTGACCATAGAGTCAGCATCGTATGTTTTGCCATCGTTGATAAATTTAGCGCAACATGTTTCTGAGCCAGATTGGAAATTGTCATCAACAATTACAATAGTAGTCTTACCATCATTGTTATTCAGACTTTTGAACTTGAATTGTGCGTTTGCACTTATCGCAACTATAGTGCAACTCAATAGAATAAAAAATTTCTTCATATCTGTTCTTGTTTTTAGGTTTATTTATAAATACTTTGACATTGTTACTGTGTATCGTACGGGATATATTCCGTGAGCAAAGTTACACACAAACCATGAAAGACAACGAGTGATAAACAGCAAATCACATTCAATGAGGCGATTTATCTACTTGTGTATATATTTTGAGGCGCTACTTACCTAATAATAGGTTTTACCAAACCCGAGGAGTGCCGCAACCCCAATCATAATTAGTATATAGAGTAATCCTGACACAATAAGGTAGAGTAAGAAAAATCCGATACGTTTTTTCACAGACTTAATCGAAAAAGCCTTGTACATAGCCACCGAACAAATGAGAATAGAATAGACTATCTCCAATGCGGAATACCATGACTCGGAAAGCAGTGAAAGAGGACTCAGGATAATGCCAAATAGAAGAAACGACGATGTCATATATATCATCGCAGTAAAATATTCAGCAACGTTGTATTTCTTCGCCCCAACTCCAGAATACACTATTGGAATTGCCAGTAACGCCGGGATATAGATAGTAAGGTTACGAACTATCATACTATCCATTATGAAATCCGTAATAGCCAAAACAATCTTATATGTGAGCGGAAGCTGGCCTGTTCCTGTATCTATAATCTCTCCTGGCGGTTCGGAGGGCATAAGTCCTGAAACAAATGCACTTAGGAAACACACTACTATCAGCATTGAAATCGGCGGCACATATCTTACTCTCCTACACTGGATATAGTCGCGGATAACTATCCAGGGATGAATCAGAAGTTGCCATGCCGTATACAGGAAACCCTGATTAATACGGGAAAGGCCAGATAACAACCCGATGAAGAAGGTCTTGTTCTCGAGTCTTTTTTCCTTGGTTGACTGTCCGCAGTCAGGACAAAAGTTGGAAGTGCAAGAACAGCCGCAGTTCCTGCACTTCACAATAGTATTGGTGTTTTTCGTAGTTTCAGTCATCACAAGTTACGAACTTGGCTTTGAGACTTAATGAGTCTTATAATGCTTTACGGCCTTTTCAGGAGATGTAATCCGCTGGTTGCCCGGGTCTCCGTTCTTTATGAAGTATTGATAATCCCAGCTTCCTTTGGTAAACTTGAATTCTGCCGGTAGGCGCAGATTGAGGTCAATCACTCTTGTGGTGTCGTTCAGCACTTTCATCTTTACCCCTTCCGGATTCCAGTCGGCCAGTGCTGGTTGATTGCCTGTAATATAGATATCGCCGTCCACTGTCGAGCCTTGTAGCTCAATATGCACCGGATAAAGCTTGTCGTCCATAAATACGGGGGTATAACGATAGTTTGCATAATCCTTAAGGGCAGTGAGATGTGACTGCAACACAATCTGAGCATGGTCGTATTCAGGGAAATCAAGCACTTCAAGAGTGATGTGCTCCGGAATTGTGATGGAGTCAAGGAAAACCTTTGTATTTTCCCAACTGTCTCTCCAAACCTTCGGGAACTGATATATGGTATCGGTGTCAAGCCCTTCTTTACCCATTGTCATGGCAATGAAACGCGGGCGACTTCCGGCAAAGTCAAAATTCTTGATCATATTGGCGTAATAATCATCATCCCATGCCATATTCGGTGACATTGCGATGATGTCATCAAACATGTCGTCATTGGTCATTGCGTCTATCACGAAAGAGGCTCCCAAGGAATGACCTATACCGGCGGTGTGTCCCGATGTACGGTAGTTGGACTCTATGTAGGGCATGAGTTCTTCCTTCAGGAACTGCTTGAATTTATCCACACTTCCGCAGTAAGGTGAGGTCATGGGCCAATGTTGTGGAATTGGCAGAAAATCATTGTTTCGATGATACTCTATTTCCCAATGATTCGGATTTGCAACGCCTACCACAATATATTGCCGGTCGTTATGTGGTTGCTGAATGGCAAAGTGAAGGAGCGATTGTACCATATCAAAATTGGCTCTTGACTGAGAGTCGAACACATAAATGACATCAAAATCGTTTTCTGTGCCTTCATCATAACCTTCCGGGGTATAGATGAGCACAGGACGTTTGAACGGAAATAAGGGCGAGTCAAATTCTTTGTATTCGACACGGGCGATTTCTTGCGCTGCGGCTGAAAACATCCCGGCCAACAGCATGAAAACAATTGGTAGTAGTCGTTTCATAAGAGATTATATAGATTGTCAGCATCTAAACCAAGGTAGATGCAAAGTTAACGAAAAATGAGGCAACATGCATAAGAAGACCCATGCAATCCACTTTGGAGAAGGCGATTTATATACTTGGGTATATATTTTGACGTTCTACTTACCTAATAATAGCTTCTTTTTGATGCGGCTAAGACTATTGGGCTGAATCTGTAAGTACGCTGCAATCTCTTTCTGCGGAACATCTTGCTCAATCTGTGGATGCTGATGAATAAGGTCAAGGTAACGCTCTAGTGGAGTCTTAGCATATAGGTCATAATGGCGCTTAGCCAATGAAATGTAGGCCGATTCCATAAAAAGGCGCCCTTGTCTTCCAGCTTCAATATCTTCTTCAAATAGCTTAGGGAGTTCAGAGGCATCCAGTATCCAGACCTCAGATTGTTTGCCAGCAATAATGTCAAACATTGCTGGTGCATTATTCATGCACTGTGGATAATCACCCACCAAAGCACCAGGAAAGGCAAAACCACCTATCTTATTCATACCGTCGACTGTATAGATAAAATATCCCGACTTCACATATCCACAGATATTTGTCGGTTTTCCTTTACGGCACAGATAATCTCCCTTTTTCAACGACACAAGTTTACCACGGCTTTGAATCAAGTCGTGCCAGAATTGAATGTCAAGCCCTTCAAGGTGTGTGTTGAAATGTCGTTTCATGAGTGCAAAGTTACGAAAATTTCTGACACACAAAAGCGGCAGTGACCTATCTCCAAGTTCCTGAAGTACCCTTCGGTGACAAGCCGAATGGAAGTATTATGAGTTCGACGAGTACCACCGAACCGAGCTTCTACAGCCAACTATAACCAATCCTTATTCAGAGCATGTAAATTGTGTAAAGTAATAATTTATATTGAGTCAGACTTTACATATTTAAAGTATTTTTATTAGCTTTGCGTATAACTTCCAATAAGTAGACTATGGCAGATAAAGTTAAATATCCAATCGGTATACAATCCTTCCCTTCTCTAAGAGAAGGAGGATACACATACGTAGACAAAACCCGTTTTGTAGCGAATCTTGTCAAGGAAGGAAAATATATTTTCCTCAGCCGTCCGCGCCGTTTTGGAAAAAGTCTGCTTCTTTCTACTTTCCACGCATACTTCGAAGGACGCCGTAATCTTTTTAAAGGTCTTGACATAGATAATATGGATATGGATTGGACACCTACGCCAGTTCTCCATTTTGATTTCAACTCTGGGCTCTATGACCAACCAAATGGTCTGAAAGAAAGACTCGAACTATCTCTTTTAACCTATGAAAGACTCTATGGAATTGAAGTACCAATTAACATAAACGTCGTAAGCCGATTCGAAAATCTTATCAGAGAAATTTATGCACAAACAAGTCGTAAAGTTGTAATTCTCGTAGATGAATATGACAAACCTCTCCTTGGCATAGAAGAAAATCCCAAACAGTTTGAAAAGAATCAAGCTATATTAAAAGGATTCTTCAGCAATCTAAAATCGATGGACGCTTTCATCAGCTTTGCCCTCCTGACAGGCGTAGCCCGCTTCAACAGAATCAGTATTTTCAGTGATTTAAACAATCTGAAAGATATATCAATGTATGACCGATATCAGGAAATATGCGGTCTGACAGAAGACGAACTGACTTATAATTTTCAATCCGGTATAGACGAATTGGCTGAAGTTCGAGAAGAGTCAGTGGAAGAAACACTCAAAAACCTACGTAGCTATTATGACGGCTATCTCTTCTCTCAAAATGGTGAACGATTATATAATCCATTCAGCATCCTGATGGCACTTGACAGCCAATCAATAAAGCCTTATTGGTTTGAAACCGGAACTCCTTCTTTTCTCGCAAAAAGAATCAAAGCCAAAGGCCTCAATCCCGAAAAATTCAATGGAGTATCGTGCAGCTATGATGAACTTATCGCCGTAGGTCTTGGCACAAGTAATCTTACAGCACTAATGTTCCAAACCGGTTATCTGACAATAGCTTCTTACGACAGCCGTAGAGACAGATACCAACTTCAATTTCCTAACCGCGAAGTAGAAATTGGCTTCGCTAAGTTTCTCCTTCCACTCTATGCACCTTCTACTAAAAATACTGAAAGTCCATTCAGCCTCCAAAAATTTCAAGACGATCTTTACGACGGAAAGACTGAAGCCTTCATGAATAGATTAAACACTATGCTGAAAGCTATTCCTGGTGAAGATCACAAGGAATCAACATATCGTGCCATCACATATCTCCTGTGTCTGCTTTCTGGGACTGAAGCTCAGGCAGAAAAACACAGCTACAAGGGACGTAGTGATCTCGAAGTACTGACTCATGATTATCTATATGTATTCGAATTTAAATATAATCACAGTGCTGAAGAAGCCATGGAGCAGCTAAAGAAACGAGATTATGCAGGCAGATATACTCTTTATTCCCGAGAAGTATATCTTATAGGTGCTAATTTTACTGATAACAAAGATAAGCGAGGCCTAACTTATCTAATAAGAAAATTATGAGTTTTAATAGCCATGTAGAAGAGGTTATATCAAGAAGAGAAGTATTGTTATTACGGATGCGATAGACAACAGACATAAAGTCCATTTCCCGTATGTAGAGAAAAGAGGTGCAGTAGGGTCATTCTCTCTCCGAGCTTTGATGTAGAAGCCGATACCGAGAATATAGAAGACTGAAGTCATCATCATTTCTTTCAAGCCGCCGGCATACGCCATCCACAGACAAAATAACGATGTAACGATAGCCAATACTCTTATTGGCCATGTGTCTGCTTTCTTCAGTAAGAATAATCCTGTGAAAAAATAACATGGAATAATCATAAGGCCTGTGATACGTAGAGCTGCAAGGTACACATTATCAGCCATCACCACCATCAGGAGGAACAGCTCCATGACAACGCTTGATGAAAAAAGGCCGAAAGCAGGCATTTTATGTCGGTTGAGCCGTCTGAACGAGCGGGGCAAAATACCTACCAAAGAAGCCTCATAGGGCACCTGTGCCACGACAAGAGTCCAAGCTACCCAGCCACCAAGAAGAGATATAATAATTGCACATATCACAAACCAATGTGCCCATCCACCTATGGTATCCCGAAGAATATAGGCTACAGAGGGGTCAGGTAAGCCTGCAAGCTGAGCACGACTCATGATACCGAAACATAACAAAGTAACGGCAACATACAGAATTAAAGAAATAAAAAATCCGGCAATACCGGCACGTCCTACATCTGAACTACGCTTAGCCCTGGCCGACATCATGACGGCACCTTCGACACCAAAAAAACAAAACAAGGTAATCATCATGGTGCTCTTCACTTGGGTGCCAATACTACCTAAATCAGAAAGGTTGCCCCAAATATCTGTTTCAAACAAACGTAGTTTGAAAAACAAACTAAAGACCGTAATAATGAGGACCAGCATCACGATTTTCACTACAGCCAAAAGCGTATTGATGATTTTTGCCGTCTTTATACCCACAGAAACTATAAAGTACATTATCCATATAAGGATTGAGCCAAATAGTACAGTTTCCCACCCATGATTGAGTAACCTTGGAAAAAACGCTCCACACGCATCATTGAGAATAACAGCGTATGTTATGTTCGAGAATGCTGTGCATAACCAATAACCCCATGCAATGTTAAATCCGGCATAGTTTCCAAATTCAGCTTGCGCATATTGGTACAATCCTGCATTATACTGAGGATAATGCATACTGAGCCATTTGAACGAAAACACAAGAGGCAGAATACCGAGAGCGGTAACTATCCATGAAATGAATACTGCCCCAGGGGAGGCCACTGATGCCATATTTTGAGGTAGATTGTAGATACCTACACCTACCATAAGGCCAAATACAAGAGCTGTCAGACCCCAGAAACCAAGTTTGCCAGTGGTTAACATTACAATCTATTATTATATTCCATTATTTTGCGGAAACTCTCACGTATATAAATACTCATAAGATAAGAACCTTATCCAACGAATTATCAGACGACAGTAGCTTATCAGTGGAATTTAAGAAGCCATAATACATTCTGCTCCATCATATTCAACAATAAAAGCAAACAGACTGTTGTCAAAAACATACTTTTGATTGTATTATAGAAGTTTTTTACGATAGGCTTTAGGTGTCATACCAGTTACGCGATGAAAATATTTTGTAAATGTTGGAGCATCAGGAAAATTGAGTGTGGTCGCAATATCCTTTATACTTCTGTTAATATCATTAAGCATTGACTTTGCCTCACCCACAACAACAGTTTCAATCCACTCTGACGGACTTGTACCTGAAAGTTGACGAATTATAGTAGAAAAATATTTCAGGCTTACAGCTGAACGCAATGCATAAAACTTCACACTTCTTTGTTCGTGACAATTAGTATAGAGGTCAATCATAAAACGTTGAAAGATACCGTCTCTATGAGTATGACTACTCACCTCCATCGGTATGTTAATGAAATATATCTTCAGTACTTGTGCTACTATGAGTCTACTTTGAAAATCGATGATGTCTCGTTGAAGCTGATTACAGATATTTTCATAAATACTACTTTGACATTCAGCGCATTCATTTAAATATTCATTGATTGAAGCATTTAACCGTCTGAAATGAGTATCCGTAATCTTAACCAGCGGCCAATTTTGAATTGTAATCAAGTTATTGGTGTTAATCCACCGATAGATTAATCTTGGTACGTCTTCTATAATTATGGAACCGAAAATTATTTCACTCGGTTTGAAAACACTTATAACCTCAATATTAACAAACGGCATACAAGCAAACATACATTGATCGTTCACAATATATTGCTCATTAAGAATCTTGATAGTAAACTCCCCCTTTGTACAGACTGCGAACGCACATCGACCGGTCATATCGAACATACGAGCAGCATTCTCAATAGGGTCGAGAAAAACAGTAGTTATTTTAAGAGTTGTCTGCATTGATAAACGGAGTAAATTGTACAAAATAAGCATATTATTTTATATTTTACAATCTTTTTACTCCATATTCGAACTATCTGACAATTTTATTCATATAGTTGACATTTATGGATATAGATATAAGCTGTAATTTTACAACTTAATTAATAATA
Organism: uncultured Sangeribacter sp.; assembly: GCA_964400325.1. Taxonomy (GTDB): domain Bacteria; phylum Bacteroidota; class Bacteroidia; order Bacteroidales; family Muribaculaceae; genus Lepagella. The sequence continues at coordinate 10,072 of CAYNUE010000018.1, forward strand.
ACCGTAACATCTCTATGAACTACCGATTGGCGTGTCGGGTATTGCCCCTCACAATTTTACTGGTTGTCCTATCCGCATGCGGACACAAGTCAACCGAAAAACAGAATTCAATTGCTGCGACAAGAGTAAAAACCATAACCGTAGCAGATAATAACGTTGAAGAAAAATACTCCTACTCCGGCACTGTGGAGGAAGAAAGCGGAACAGTGGTGAGTTTCTCAGCTGCAGGAACTATCAAAACATTGAATATCTCAGAAGGTGAACGTGTAAGTAAAGGACAGTTGATAGGCACACTGGATGATGGTTCTTTACGCAGTGCCTACGATATTGCTGTAGCTACATTAAATCAGGCTAAAGACGCTTACAACCGAATGAAGCTTCTCCATGACTCAAATTCTCTGCCCGATATAAAATGGGTAGAAGTACAAAGTAAACTAAGCCAGGCGGAGAACGCAGAAAAAATAGCCCGGATTGCTCTTAATGATGCTAAATTATACGCACCTGTTTCCGGTATCATCTCAGAGAAAATGGCCTCGGTAGGCCAAACGGCTGCCCCAGGTATACCCATTGCCAAGATTGTCAACATACATTCTGTAAAGGTTGGAATCTCCATTCCCGAAAATGAGATTTCAAAATTCTCGAACGGCACAACCGCTACCATAACTACCAAGGCTGCTCCCGAGGAGATTTACTCCGGTAGGCTGGTAGAAAAAGGAGTTACAGCCAATCCTTTGTCACGTTCTTACATAGTAAAATATCAAGTTGATAATTCAAAAGGGCGTTTACTTCCGGGCATGATATGTGATGTAAAGTTAAATCAAGAATCAAATGTAAGCGGTGTCATACTACCCGTCTCATCAGTATTGCTATCTGCTGACAACGCTAATTTTGTCTGGCTTGATTCAGCTGGATTTGCTCGTAAACGTATTGTGACCACTGGTGAGATGCTACCCGAAGGCATATTGATTATTTCCGGCCTGAATGAAGGAGACAAAGTGATTATAGCCGGTACCGAGAAAGTATCACAAAACACCAAGGTTGAATCCATAAATTAAAAAGTCTGACCATGGATTCCAATAACAATAATGTTCAGGGAGGACTACTTTCAAAACTTCCTCCAGTCAAGAACTCCCCTCTTGTAGTGTGGGGTGTAAAATATGCCAATGTCGTTGTATTGATGGTGTGCGTATTAGTCATTTTTGGTATTTATGCACTCCAGACAATGAATAAAAATGAATTCCCGAATTTCACCATACGTGAGGGTGTAGTAGTAGCAGTCTACCCCGGTGCAACATCGCTTGAGATGGAGCAGCAAGTGATGAAACCCTTGGAAAACTTCGTTTTCAGTTTCAAGGAGGTCAATAAAGTCAAGACCAACTCTAATGCTACCAATGGTATGGTAATGATTTTTGTGGAACTTGACGATAAAATTACCGATACAGATTCTTTCTGGAACACGTTTAGTCGTGAACTTAGCAGTGTGAAAAGTAAACTGCCTCCCGGTGTATTGGCAGTCGAAGTAATCTCAAATTTTGGTGATACCTCGGCTTTGCTAATCACTATGGAGAGTGAGGATAAGACCTATCGCGAATTAGGCAATTACATGGATGCCCTCCAAGACCGTCTGCGTACAGTGGAGAGTGTAGGCACTATGAATGTCTTTGGTAAGCAGAACGAACAGATTTCAATAAACATCAATCCTGAAAGACTTTCACATTATGGTATTTCAGAGAAGACTTTGGCAGCCAACCTTTTCGCAAAAGGTTTCCAAACAACAGGTGGAGAAATAAGATCCGACTCTTACACTTCACCAATCTATATTGATAATCCTCTGAATTCTGTTGCTGACATAGCCAATCAGATTGTACTGTCTACTCCCGGTGGAGAAGTAGTACGACTAAGGGATATTGCCGAGATTAAACGCGAATACCCGGAGCCTACATCATTTATTACCAATAACGACAGGAAATGTATTCTTCTGTCTGTAGAGATGAAGAAAGGTAATAATATCGTAGAGATGGGAAATTTGGTAGAGAAACAGCTTACTGCATTTCAGGCTGAGCTTCCTGAAGACGTAACAATCTTCAAAATTACCAATCAACCCGAAGTAGTCAATAGCAGTGTCATCGCTTTCCTTAAGGAACTGTTGATTGCGGTTATAGCAGTTATTGTAGTGATAGTGTTGTTGCTCCCTATAAGAGTAGCCTTAATTGCGGCAGCCACTATTCCAATCACCATATTTATCTCACTTGGCTTATTCTACGTATTTGGAATAGAACTTAACACCGTGACATTTGCCTGCCTCATCGTATCGTTAGGTATGATTGTGGATAACTCGGTGGTGATTATAGACGACTACGTGGAGTTGATTGGCGAAGGTATGGACCGCAAGGAGGCTACAATTCGTTCTGCATCCGAATTTTTGAAGTCAATCTTTTCGGCCACTCTTGCTATCTCCATCACATTCTTCCCCTTCCTGCTCACCATGACAGGAATGTTCCGTGACTTCCTAACAGACTTCCCATGGGCGATAAGCCTTATTCTGATGGGTTCACTGTTAATCGCGGAATTGTTGGTACCCTTCCTACAATACCGTTTTATCAAACCGGCAAAAGTTGCAAGTTTAGACGGGGATGCTCCCAAAGGCAAGCAGCACTTCTCTTTGTTGCGTGTCTTACAAGCAAGCTATGACAAAATTATTGCTGTCTGCTTCAATCATCCTTGGCTGACCTTGCTGCTTGCTGTTGTACTGACTGTCGGAGGAGGTTGGCTGCTTTTGAAACGCCCTATGGAGCTTATGCCAATTGCAGAACGCAATCAGTTTGCTGTGGAGATTTATCTACCTACAGGTACACCCTTGGCTCAGACGAACATAGTGGCCGATTCTATGGCTAATATATTGAGAAAAGATGAAAGGATAGTGTCCGTAGCAAACTTTCACGGCTGTTCCTCACCGCGTTTCCAAACAACTTATGCACCACAAGTCGGTGGTCCAAACTTTGCCCAGTTTATTGTAAACACAAGTAGCAACGAAGCCACCATAGAAGTATTGAATGAGTACACAGCTAAATACCGCGACTATTTTCCAGAGGCTAAGATTCGCTTCAAACAATTGTCTTATTCTAACGCTGCTTACCCAATAGAAGTACGTATCAAAGGAAACGATTATTCCCGGCTTCAGGCAGTTTCTGATTCGGTGATTGCAATTATGCATACGATTCCTGAAATAAATCTTGCTACCAGCAGTTTGAATTCACCTCTTGTGGCAGCTCAGGTCTCACCTGATTTTACAACCATGTCTCGCTTAGGTCTGAGTGATTTGATGCTTGAGGCTAACCTTGCAATGAGATATACCAGTTCAGGAATACCAGTTGCCACGTTATGGGACGGTACTTACTCTACTCCTGTAGTATTCCGCACACCGACTTCCGAACGTTCTGATGTCACTGACCTTCGCAATGAGTTGCTTCCTGTGATGGGATTCGCCTCTGCCCCATTACGTCAAGTAGCTGAAGTAAAACCGTCATGGAATTACGGTCAGCTATCTCACCGTAACGGAATCCCATGTGTCACGATTAGCACTGAAGTAGAACGTGGTGCCTTTCCACTGAATGTGACAAGTCAGTTACAGAAACAGATAGACAAATTGCAATTGCCGGAAGGGGTGAGTATTGAATATGGTGGTGACTATAGCCAATCGGAAGAGTTGTGGCCTCCTATTATAGAGGCTCTTCTTATGGCCGTAGTGATTATTTTCTTTATTTTGCTGGCACATTATAAAGATGTGGTAACCGCTGCCCTCCTTCTGCTTTGTATCACATTATGTATTCCTGGTGCAGGTATAGGATTAGCTATACAGGGAGAAGTACTTTCCCTTACCTGTACACTTGGTTTCATCTCACTTATGGGTATTCTTGTGAGAAATGTAATCATCATGATTGACTATGCTGAAGAGCTCCAGCGGTCAGAAGGAATGAATGTCAAGGAAGCTATTTATCACAGTGCCGAACGCCGTATGCGTCCTATATTCCTTACTTCGGCAGCTGCTTCGATGGGTGTGCTTCCGATGGTACTTACCGGCACACCGTTGTGGCGACCGATGGGTACTGTGATTTTCTGGGGAACAATCATTACCTTCTTCTTCATTGTCACCGTAATCCCCGTGCTCTATTGGAAAGTAATGGAGAAAAAATCAGTAAAACCCGACACAAAATGAAAAAAATATTCAGCATCATAGCTGGCATGACACTGACATGTGCGACGTCACTTAATGCACAACAGTTGTCGCTTGAAGAATGTGTGAGTATGGCTCTTGAAAATAATGCCCGAATGCACACAGCAGAATATACGATGCAAGCTTCACGTGAGACCTCACGCGAAGTATTTACCAAATATTTTCCCTCTGTGAGTATAAGCGGCGCTGCTTTTACAGCAAATCATGGTATGCTCCAGCATAATTTTGACCTTCCGCTCTCAATGCTCGGTCTGGACTTACCGGATATGAACTTCAATCTAAGTCTGCTGAAAAAGGGTTCAATTGCTGGCATTAATCTTATACAGCCCATTTTTCTCGGAGGCCGAATCGTAAACGGCAACCGTCTGGCTCATGTAGGAGAAGAAGTAAGTCGCTTACAACAACGCCAGACTGCCGATGAGGTGCGACAGAATGTAGAACAGTATTACTGGCAACTTGTTTCCCTTCACTCCAAGCATCGCACCTTAGACATGGTGATTGAAATGCTGGATACGCTCACATCTCAAGTTCAGAATTATGTTGACGCGGGTATAACCACTACTAACGACCTGCTTGAAGTCAAACTAAAAAGAAACGAGATGCTCGTAGCCAAAAGCGAGCTTGACAATGGCATAACAGTTGTCCGAATGTTACTGTCACAGTATGTAGGTAAAGGCACCTCCGGCTCTGTAGACGTTGCTACAGAGATACCTATGGGCATAATACCTGATTTTCCACAAGATATTTATAGAGCACCGGAGGAATGTCTTGACCAGACCATAGGACGTGGGCTGCTTATTCAAAATGTGAAAGCAAAGGAACTTGAACAGAAAATTGCTCTTGGCAACAATCTCCCTATGGTAGCTGCTGGTGCAAGCTATAATTATGAGCATCTTCTGGACCAAGGACATACATTTGCAAATGTCTACGTTACCGTAAGTATACCATTGACCGACTGGTGGGGTGGGTCATATAATATGAAGAAGAAAAAACTCGAAACCCAGGTTGCACGTACACAACTGGAGGATAACTCGCAAATGCTCATAATAGCTATGACAAATGCTTGGAACGATTTGACGACTTCTTACACTCAGATGGAAATCGCGCAAGAGTCCATATCTCAATCAGCAGAAAACTTGCGGCTAAACCAAAACTTCTATGACGCGGGTACCACTACCATCACCGATTTGCTGAATGCTCAAACTCTCTATCTACAATCGCAAGACAAATTTACCGATGCCTACGGCCAGTTTCAGATAAAGAAGCTTTCCTATCTTCAGGCAACAGGACGATAAATGTCACACAACAGCATAGTTTGATAGAACCAAAAACAGAATTGGTATTAAAATAAGATTATAGGTTTCTACCAGTCAGTGGCAGGCCTTCCGATTATGTTCGGAAGGCCTGTCATATTTATTTAGGATTAGGGATATACGGGTATAAATGTGTTTGGTAATTTTGCTTCAAAGGCTTGGTAATTTTAGACCAATTTATTAAATATTAGACTCTTGACACATAATTACCAAGCCTTTGGCGTAAAACTTTTTTACTACCACTAAGATAAACGATAACTTTGCGACGTCGAAAAAAACACTTTCCCAATACCCCAACGAAAACTAAAAACACAGACCATGATATCAAAAAGAATCCTACCCATCACGTTGGCCATCACCGCATCATTCGGTGCAAGTGCTACAGAAACTCCACTCATCAGAGTGTCGACCGATGATACAGAAATAGTAATGACAGTTGCCGACAACGGCAATCTTGTACATAATTATTATGGCAAGAAATTCAAGAATGCTCTTCCATATAAAAATAAGCAATATCGCGAGCAGCCTGACAATGGAGCCGGTTTTGCTCCACAAGCTTTCCCGGCCTATGGAGGCTTTGTAATGATTTCTCCAGCCCTCAAACTCATACACTCTGACGGCTCACACACCACACACCTTAAATATGTTTCTCATTCAGTCACCCAGCCGGAAGAAGATGTCACACGCACAGAAATTGTGTTGAATGATCCTATCTATGATGTCAACCTTACAATGACATTCAACGCGTATGGCAAAGAAAATGTCATAACCCAGTCCTCAACACTTACCAATAACGAAAAGGGCAACTTGGTCGTTGAGAATCTTGCCTCTTCTTATCTTCCCCTTCATGCAGACTCATATTATTTGACCCATTTTCATGGCGTCTGGGCAACAGAGATGCAACTCGTAGAAGAACAACTCCAACCAGGAATAAAGAGTGTGGAATCCAAAAGAGGTGTACAAGCCACACAGACAGCCAATCCAGCATTTCTGTTATCAATCAACGGTCCGGCGCGCGAAGACTCCGGAGATATCTATGGTGGTGCTCTTGCATGGTCAGGCAATTACAAAATGACTTTTGAGCAAGACGAATGTGGCAGACTGAATGTTATCGGAGGTGTCAATGACTTTGCCTCAACTTACTATCTTGACAATGGACAATCACTCACTACTCCCGACATGGTGTGGACCTTCAGTGATAAAGGACGCGGACAGGTGTCACGCAACCTCCACGACTGGATACGCAATCATAACCTTGCCCATGCCGATCAAGAACGTCCTATAGTACTTAATAGTTGGGAAGGCGCCTATATGAATTTTGACGAAAAGACAATTACTGACATGATTGACGATGCGGCAAAAATCGGTGTAGAAATGTTCGTACTTGACGATGGTTGGTTTGGCAATGGGGAATATGCCCGAAACACTGACCATGCAGGTCTCGGCGACTGGCAAGTAAATACCAAGAAACTACCCCATGGAATAGACCACTTGGCAAAATACGCTGTCAAAAAAGGCCTGAAATTCGGAATATGGATTGAGCCTGAAATGGTCAATCCCAAAAGTCAACTTGCCGAGACACATCCGGAATGGATTGTGAAAAGCGGCAATCGCGATAAACTACAAATCCGTCAGCAGTGGATTCTTGACCTTACCAATCCAGAAGTACAGGACTTCATCGTAAAAACATTTGATGATGTATTGGGTCTGAGTTCCGATATAAGCTATATCAAATGGGATGCCAATCGTTTTGTGACCGACTTCGGGTCTGAATATCTCCCGGCTGACCGTCAGTCTCATTTCTGGATTGACTATACCAATGGCCTGTATTCAGTCTACAACAGAATCCGTGAAGCACACCCCGATGTGATGATTCAACTCTGCAGTTCAGGTGGCGCACGTCTTGACATGGGAGCACTTAAATATCATGATGAATTCTGGACCAGCGACAACACAAACTCACTTGACCGTATTCGTATACAGAACAGCACCAACCTCTTTTACCCAGCCATAGCAACTGCTTCTCACGTATCAACAAGTCCTAACCACCAGACCGGAATGATGGCCCCACTCAAATATCGTTTCGATGTAGCAATGGCAGGTCGTCTCGGACTTGAACTACAGCCTAAACATCTCAACGAGGAGGAATGGGCGTTCGCGCAAAAAGCAATTGAATCGTATAAGAAAATACGTCCCATCGTTCAGTTCGGAGACCTTTATCGTCTAAAAAATCCTGAGGACGGTACCGGTTGGGCTTCTCATCAATATGTATCAAAAGATGGTAAAGAAGCAGTCTTCTTCGCCTACAGCCTCAAATATCATGGACGCACCACATTCTTTCAGACACGTCTGAAAGGTCTTGACCCGGATAAAAATTACCTTGTAACAGAATTAAACAAGAAAGATTGGCCTTCATTCTATGGCGACGGACAGGTATTCCCCGGAGATTATCTCATGAATGAAGGTATCTCACTTGGCATCGGTAATAACTTTGACAGCACCGTACTTCACATAGAAGAAATCTGACAATAACAATTAACAACCTTAACATTATGCAAAAGATAACTTTTTTCATTCTGATGTCGTTACTGTCGGTATTGCCGTCATGGGCACAGGATATGATTACAGTAAGTGGTGTCGTGGTGGACGCCGCAACACAAGAACCGCTTATCGGTGCCACGATACTTGTAAAAGGAACTTCTACCGGAGCAGCTACAGGCATAGACGGAGATTTCAGTCTTGAAGTAGCTGTAGGAAGTATTCTTCAAGTATCATACGTAGGATACACTACAGCTGATTTCAAAGTTCCAGCTGATGGCCAGATGAATATTTCACTAAGCGAGAATTCATCTATCTTGGACGAAGTGATTATCGTAGGTGCTGCCATGAAAAAAGCTGACCTTACAGGTTCAGTAGGCTATCTTGACGCAGAAAAACTCAATGAAACCCCATCTACAACAGTTGCAGGCGCACTTCAAGGCAAAATGGCAGGTCTTATGGTAACTCCGAGTGCAAAACCGGGCGATGACGCTACAGTAAGAGTGCGCGGAATCAATACCATCAACTCTGGTGCGTCACCTATATACGTAATCGACGGTCTTGTGATGGACGGAGATTTCGGTTCCTTTAATTCAATAAATCCTAACGATATAGAGTCAATTCAAGTACTTAAAGACGCATCTGCTACTGCCATCTATGGTTCACGTGGTGCTAACGGTGTAATTCTCGTCACTACCAAGAAGGGTCGTAAAGGTGAGGGTAAAGTTACCTACGATGGTTGGGTACAGACATCTCACATAGCTCATCGGCCAAAAACTATGAATGCCAAGCAGCTTGGAGAGCTCAGGATTGATGCCTTTGCCAACGGCTACATACACTCCAATCCCGGTGCCGACCGCAACGCATATATTCAAAATACGCTTTTAGGTACGACTACTGCTTTCTCTAACGAAGAACTTGTCACTTACCAATCAGGTGAGTCGTATGATTGGCTTGACAGATTCACCCAAACGGGTGTCACTCAAAGTCATACACTTAGTTTCTCTAATGGCGGTGATAAATACAATCTTTTCGCCAGCTTCAACTATAGCGGTATCAAAGGCATTACTATCGGTACAAAGAATAACCGTTACTCTGGCCGTGTAAACGTAGACTCCGACATCAAAACATGGCTTCGTATCGGAACCAACACGCAGTTCTCACGCTCTGACGATAAGATGCCTGTAGACGAGGTATTCAACCAGGCAATGAGTGCCAATCCATTATTGAATCCAGAGCCGTACTGCAATCCTACGACACGCTATACATACGAGTACCTGACACTTTATTATCGTGCTCACACAGAAGGCAACAACAACGATTACAATCCCTACAACTCTCTTGAAGTGGAGCAAAAACGCGTGCGAGACCGTCTGATTTCATCAAACTATATAAATGTCAATCCCCTTGAAGGACTTAATATCCGCTCAACATTCGCAATCGACTTAGCCAACCAGACTTGGCTGGAGTATACTCCTGACTATGTTCAACAGGCTATCCGTCACTATAACGGTGACGCACGTGCCAAACACGAACGTTGGACAAAGCTCTCATGGCAGTGGGATAATACAGCTACTTACCGCCGCACTTTTGCTGAAGTGCATAACACAGACTTCCTCTTAGGTACCTCAGCTTCACGCAACACCTTCAATTATACACTGGCACAGGGTGACCGTTTCGCATCAAACGATCTTGGATTCAATGACCTTGGAGGTGCCGCAGCCAATGATAAGAAAGTGATAGGTTCAAATTTCTATGCCTCTTCTCTTCTGTCTTATTTGGTAAGAGCCAACTACAATTATGACCAGCGCTATTTCCTCACCGTTACCGCTCGTTACGACGGTTCATCAAAATTCGGTCCCGGCCATAAGTGGGGCATTTTCCCTTCATTTTCTGCCAACTGGGCTATAACCAATGAGAAATTTATGGAAAACCAGCACATCTTTGATAATCTTAAGTTACGTGTAGGTTACGGTGTGGTAGGTAATCAGGATATAGAAAATTATGCCTACGCCACTATGTATTACTCTTCTGTAAGCAACGGTACTGCATCTTACGCTACCAGCGGTCTGCTCGGTAATCCATTGTTAACATGGGAAAAGCAGAAACAGACCAATATCGGTCTCGACATGGCTTTCTTAAACAATCGCCTCAGTCTGTCGCTTGACGGCTTCTTCATCAACAATGACAACCTGCTTTTGAAACACTCTCTGCCACTTACTCACGGTTACAATGAGGAATGGGAGAATATAGGTTCGGTTACCAATCGTGGTTTTGAAATGACTATTAGTGCATCACCGATTGACCTTCCCGACTTTAAATGGAACATCTCTGCCAATCTTTCACTCGACCACAACAAGATTAATAAGCTGCACGGAGGAGTGAAACGTATTCTCAACGGTACAGAGCGCACTGGCAACATTTTCCTTGGTGAATCTCTTAACTCAATATACACTCTGAAATGTGGAGGTATCGCAACTGAGGCAAACCGTGACCAGTGGGAAGGTATAAACTATAATGGCAAGAATGTAGGCATCGGTGACCTTTTTGCCATAGACCAGAACGGCGACAAGATAGTTGATCAGAATGACCGTGTAATAGTAGGCTGTATGGATCCGAAGGTATACGGCGGTTTCTCTACCGATTTTTCGTGGAATGGACTTATGCTTAATGCTATCTTCAACTATTCTATTGGCGGTAAGAAGATAAGTAATTATTATGAATCACTGTTGGCTTCAACCGGTACTTCAATGGCCTCAACTGACCTGTTAAACCGCTGGAGCGAACAGAATCCTAACGGAACTTTCCCCAGAGTAATAGCCAATACCTCATCAGGCTATAACCCCTACTACGCTTGGGATACAGATTTCGCTCTCCAAAGCACTTCCTACCTCCGTTTGGCAACTTTGACACTAAGCTATAATCTACCAAGAAACTGGATGCAGGCTATCCATTTCGATAATATCCGAGTGTATGTTACCGGTTCAAATCTGTTTACAATCACCAAATACAAAGGATTTGACCCTGAGACAGGTGACTATGGTTATCCTGCTACCCGCTCATTCACATTCGGTCTGAATCTAACCTTCTAACAATGTCTTGACAATAATGAAAACGTATATAAAATCTCTTTTGCTACTTGCTATATCGCTTGGTACAATGACTTCCTGCTCTGACTTCCTTACAGAAGACAGCCAAATGGGTCTGACCGAAGAACAAATCTATAGCGATTTGGCCTACATAGAATCTAACCTTACAGGTATCTACAACAGTATGCGCGACAAAACACGCGCAGATAATGAGTCGTGGTTCCTCTGGACCGGTACTGATGAGATACAGCGTGGCGCACTCCAGATGAAAGATGGCGGTGAGAATGCCAGCCTTGACAATTATGATGCCAACCTCAACTCACTCACCGGCAGAGTAAAAGACCAATGGAATGCCCGCTTTCCAGTAGTGACAGCTGCAGCAAAAATCATACGTGCTCTCGATAGTGACCAGATTGAGCCTGACACAAAGGCTGCTCAGCTCTTGGGTGAAGCATGTTTTCTGCGTGGTTTCATGGATTTGGAACTTGCTTCCTATTGGGGTGAAATCCCTTTGATTGACCTGAATAAAGTCAACGAGACAGGCTATGGACGTCAGTCCCTGACAGATACATGGAACTTCGTCATTGCTGATTTGGAAAAAGCAGCAAAATATGCCCCTGAACACAATGAACCGGGACGTGCTACCTCTGGTGCTGGTTATGCAATGCTTGGCAAGGCCTACATGGCTGCTCCTGAAGAGACAGGGCTGCGTGATTTCGCGAAAGCCGCCCAGTGCTTTGAAAAAGTAATGTCTATGGGATATACTCTTGTAGACTATGCTGACCTATTCAACTACAACACTCCTAATACACCGGAGGCTATCTTTGAGTTACAATTCAACAATACTCCCAATCAGAATAAAATCATGTTCCAAATCGGTTCTCGTGTAGCGCAGAACTGGTGGAGTGACGGTTGCTACTTTGCAGGCTATGACCATGTGGTTGTTACAGAATACGCTTACAGCAGCGTTGAAGAAGGTGGTATTTGGGAAGAAGGGGATATTCGCCGTGATGAGTCAATCCGTTATGACTTCTCTTACTATGGAGAGACACCAAATCTTGAATGTGTAGCATGGGAAGACCTTGGTGAAGATCATGACGAACTCAAACCTCACATCAAAAAATATGAGGATTTCCGAACTGACCAAAATTCCGGATTAGGATTGAACAACATGTGGAATTCTGGTAAAAATATTCCTATGCTCCGTTACGCCGACGTCTTGCTCTGCTACGCTGAATGTCTTAACGAACTTAATCGTACTTCTGAGGCTATAGATATAGTAAATCAGGTAAGAAATCGTGCTTGGAGTTTCCAGATTCCAGAAGACAAAAAATGGCACACAATGAGTAAAGAAGATTTCAGAGTGAAAATTCTGGACGAACGCATGCGTGAATTGTTTGGTGAAAGTTGGCGGCGCTTTGACCTCATTCGTACCGGAAAGTTTGTGGAATATGTGAAAGCTCGCAACAAATGGGCTAAACGTTCCGGCACCATCAGCGACTATCACGTACGCTATCCTATTCCAAACGAAGAGATAGAGCAAAATGAGGATATTAATCCTGAAGATCAGAATAAAGGTTATAGATAAGACGTCAGTGTAATCTGATTTATCTCAGTGCTGTCCTTCTTCTGTGGACAGCACTGAGATAATAAAACCTAAGTACTTAACTCATAGCTACAACAAAAAATAGCTAATTTTACATCTCAATACATATTAAAATATCTTGACATGAAACGTAATTCTCGATATCAATATAGGCTCATAGCGATAATATTATCTGTTATCACTGCATTTCTCGTTGTGCCTTCTAAGACCGCAGCACAAGAATGTGATCAGATATTTTCGCATCTGAGCATTGACGAGGGTCTCTCTGCCAATCATGTAAAAGCGATATTACGTGACAAAGATGGATTCCTATGGGTAGGAACCACTAACGGTCTCAATCGTTATGACGGAGCGTCTGTCAAGAGATATACATGTTACGATACTGTCAAAAATAAGGGAAACAATAATATCGGTGCGCTCTATGAGGATACTGATGGGTATATATGGATAGGAACAGATCGTGGAGTGTATGTATATAATCCTGAAACTGATAAAATTTCATACAGTGATAATTGGGATAAGCTTACCAATAACTTCATGAATTGGGTTCAGGACATAGTCGGTGATAAAAAGGGTAATTTGTGGGTGCTTATTCCCGATATGGGTATATTCAGGACATCGCCTGAAGGTGTCAGCAAATATGAAATGCCAACTGGCAGTCAATATAAAGAAGATTATTTCAACGACCTTTGTGTCACTCCAGACGGCACACTATGGGCATGTAGTTCAAACGGTAAGATATTCCGTCACGATAAGGGTTATGATGAGATGGTTGAAGTAAATTTCAACTTTCCTTCATCAGATAAAAAGAAATTCACACGTATTTTACCTGATGGTGATTCAAGATTAATCGTTGCAACAGAAAACGCAACCCTTTACAACTTATTGCCGGATGAAAATTATTCCGTAAAAACACTTCCAGCATTGCAAGCTACTAATCTTTATTTACGTAGTTTGGAATTGATTGACGACGAATTATGGATAGGGACACAAACAGGCTTATTTTCCTTAAATCGTAACACTGGAATACAGAAACACTATATTAATAATCCACTCAACCCACATTCAATTTCAGATAATACTCTATATACTCTTTATGCTGACAAAAGTAAGAATCTGTGGGTAGGCACTATGTTTGGTGGTGTAAACTATATTGCCAGAGATGGAATCAATTTCTGCACTATAGAACCCTATAATATCAATTCCCGTAGAGTAAGGGGTATGGCTTTTACTCCTGATTTCGCCCAGTTAGTTATCGGCAGTGAGGCCAACGGCGTGAGCATACGAAACATTGATACCAACACGTTCATCACTCCTCCAGCTCAACTGGCAGTCAAATGTGCAACCATGTGCGTCACACGTTCTGATGGTTGCGTGCTTATCGGTCTTGAAAGGAGTGGCCTTCTGGCATACAAAAAGGGGCAACAACCATATCAATATCTTCCGCAACAGCTCTCAACTGAGAATACGGTCTACGCCTATCTTCAGGATTCAAAAGGAGCTGAATGGGTTGGGCTGGGCTACGCACTTTACCATCGTAATCCGGGGGAAGAGAATTTCACCCATATAGATGTTACCGGCTACAATTGGATTTTTTCAATGTGTGAGGCTTCCGACGGAAGTATCTGGATAGGAACTATGGGAAGCGGACTATACAGATACAATCCTAAAGACGGCCAGTACAAAAAGTACATATATGATGAAAATCATCCTCAGGAAAATTCTTTACGCTCCAACTCTATAAATTCAATAATGGAGGACAGTCATGGTAGAATTTGGATTTCTACTGACAGAGGAGGATTAAGTAAATATAATAAATCTACCGATGACTTCACCACGTATGGTCATAAGGAAGGTATGCCAGACGATATAGTCTATAAAATATTAGAAGATAAAATCGGCAATTTGTGGTTCGGTACAAATAATGGATTGACACGTTTCAATCCAGAAACAGGACTTATCACTGTGTTTACCAAAACTGATGGGTTACCGGCTAACGAGTTTACGTACAACTCTGCTGTCTGTAGCAATGACTCCATTTTCTATTTCGGGACAATAAATGGAGTGGTCAAATTCATTCCCGATGGAAATGTCAATCTCCAGAAAGAATATCCAATTCTGTTTACCTCCATCTCTCACGCAGTGACGGAAGATTTGGCAAACAATATAATCTATTCTGACGAAATAAAATTAGCTTACAACGAAAATACATTCTCTCTTACAATCGGTGTGCCAACCGCCATTGGACTGAAGGGGGTAAAGAAATTCTATTATCGTCTTTTACCAGGTGAAAAGAACTGGATACCAATGGAAGGGAATAAAATCTCCTTTACAAATCTTACACCCTCCAAATACACTCTTGAGGTAAAGATGGAATGTGGTGAGGTGGTTTCTACCAATAGTATCAGACTCATAATAATGTCACCATGGTGGTTATCTACATGGGCAATCGTGGTGTACATAATCTTAGCTTTAGGAATTGTTGCACTGATATTTATTCTTTACCGCAAACGCGAGCTCAAGAGACTGCAACAGCGTCAGGAAATCTTTGCATCCAACAAAGAGAAAGAGGTGTATAAACAAAAACTCAATTTCTTTACTGAGATAGCTCATGAGATACGCACCCCACTCTCACTTATTGACTTACCCTTGGAAGCTATAGAAGAGAATGGTCTTAATAGCCCTGACTCAGAACATTATTTGAAAGTTACACGTCAGAACACAGCTCGTCTCCTTGAACTTACTTCGCAATTATTGGACTTCCAAAAAATCGAAGCCGGACGTTTAAGACTGAAACCAGAAGCTGTAGATATAGTTGAACTTGTCAATTATACCCTCGACCGTTTTGAACCGACAATATCACTGCGTAATAAGACTCTTACACGGCAGCTTCCGAAAGAGAGTATCATAACAGTTACTGATAAGGAGGCTGTGACAAAGATTATCAGTAATCTGCTCAACAATGCGCTGAAGTATGCCGAGACAAGAATTTCATTAAAGTTGGAAGTGGTAGACGATACTATAATGATAAAAGTGATTTCTGATGGAGAAAAGATTACCGAAGACAACAAAGAACGTATCTTCGAAACTTTCTATCAGACCGATAAATCTCAGGAACAGAAGAATGGTGTCGGCATCGGTCTCCCTCTGTCACGCTCACTTGCTGGATTGCTTGGCGGCACACTCTATCTTGAAACAAGTGCAGCAGATGATAACACCTTTGTGCTTTCACTTCCGGTACAGGCCTCTACTCAGACTACAGTACCTGTAGTAACTGATAATCATAGTGCTTCTTTTGTATATGAGGAAGACACCAACCAGACTCCTTTGAATGCTAAGGGGTATCATGTGTTACTGGTTGAGGATAACGAGGGAATACGCTCAATGCTCAACGACAGACTTGCGTCTTCATTCCTTATCACAGTGGCAGCTAACGGTAAAGAAGCTCTTGAAATTCTTGCAGTAAAATCAGTAGACATGGTAGTAACAGACATAATGATGCCTGAAATGGACGGCCTGGAATTATGCAAGCAAATTAAGGCTAATCCGGAACTGTCACATATCCCAGTCGTGTTTATCACTGCCAAGAATGACCTTGACAGTAAAGTGAAAGGTCTTCAGTTAGGTGCAGAAGCATACATCGAGAAGCCTTTCTCCATAAAGTATCTCCGAGAAATGGTAATTACTCTTCTTGAAAACCGTCGTCGCGCACGTGAAGCCTTTGCGCGTAAGCCTTTTTTCCAAGCTGAGAATATTCCGGTGAATAAGGAAGATGAGAGATTCATGGAGAAAATACTGGCTATAATCAAGGAAAATATGAGCGATGTGGAATTTAACGTTGAGGCATTGGGTGACAAAATGTGTATGAGCCGTTCCAATCTTCTCCGCCATATAAAGAGCGTTTTTAATTTGTCACCAAGCGAATTGATAAGGGTCGTCAGACTTAAGACTGCTGCTGAATTGATTAAGACCGGTGGTTACACTTTAGGTGAGATTTCAAGAATGATTGGTATTAGTTCCCAATCTTATTTCACCAAAATGTTCTTTAAGCAGTTTAACGTTATGCCGAACGAGTTTGCGCGACAAGTCACCGATAACACCAAAGATTTAGATTGACAGGTCAGGTAAGAAAGATTGTTTTATTAAAATTTCCTGACAGTACCGAGACACTTATATGGAGTGGTCTCCTGTGTCTCGGTGCTTAATTCAGAATATCATCAATCCATCTAAATATATGAAAAATAAAATTTTAACCGAATTTTCATCAAGATTCGGCAGTACCCCTACACTCTATGCCTCAGCAGGCAGAATAAATCTGATTGGCGAACACACCGATTATAACGGCGGATTCGTTTTCCCAGGCGCCATTGACAAAGTCATTATGACGGCGATTGCTCCTAATAATACCGAAAAGGTATGTGTATATTCAATTGACATCAATGAGTATGCCGAATTTGGATTGAACGAAGAGGATATTCCTGAACAGTCATGGGCAAAGTACATCTTCGGTATCTGCCGAGAAATACTTAAAAGAGGAGGCAATGTCAAGGGATTCGACGCTGTTTTCGCCGGGAATGTACCTTTAGGAGCAGGACTCAGTTCCTCGGCTGCACTGGAAAGTTGCTTCGCTTTTGCACTCAACGACTTGTTCAACGAAAATACCATCGACAAATTTGAACTCGCCCGTATTGGCCAAAGTACTGAACACAACTACTGTGGTGTCAACTGTGGTATTATGGACCAGTTTGCGTCAGTTATGGGACAAAAAGGCAAACTAATACGTCTTGACTGCCGGTCAATGGAATTTGAGTATTTTCCATTTGCTCCGGAAGACTATGAGCTTGTACTCATTGACTCTCGCGTCAAGCATGAACTTGCAGACTCACCTTATAACAAAAGACGAGCCTCATGTGAGCGGGTTGCAAAACGCCTCGGACTGGAAACTCTCCGTGATGCGACAATTTCTATGCTGAAGACTATCCGACCAGATATTACTGCTGAAGATTACTTCCGTGCAAAGTTCGTCATTGAGGAGAAAGACCGTATTCTCGCTGTCTGCGATGCCCTTAATGCTGGAGACTATGAGACGGTAGGAAAAAAGATGTATGAAACCCATGTCGGTCTTTCTGACGATTATGAGGTAAGTTGCGAAGAGCTCGATTTCCTCAATGACATTGCTCGCGAATGTGGTGTCACAGGGTCGCGCATAATGGGTGGCGGATTTGGAGGCTGTACCATCAATCTCGTTAAGAAAGAATTTACAGATCGATTTGTCGAAACAGCCAAAACACGTTTCAAAGAAAAATACGGTCACGAACCAAAGATTTATCCTGTAGTAATTAGTGATGGCGCTCATAAAGTAGAAGAATAAATCTATATGTCAGAAACAAAAAGTAATCAGAATATGAAACCAACATTATTTGTTTTGGCTGCCGGCATGGGTAGCCGTTATGGAGGATTGAAACAACTCGATTCTCTCGGTCCGAACGGTGAAACAATTATGGATTATTCCATTTATGACGCTATTCAAGCCGGTTTCGGAAAGGTGGTGTTTGTAATACGTAAAGATTTTGAACAGGATTTCCGTACCAAGATTCTCTCAAAATACGAAGGTCATAGCCAAATTCGCTGAGCTACATGCTAACGGTGAGTACCCTCCAACTCTGTTTGAATAACTATAGCTTCCAACATCTTTCTTGGTAAAAACAACCTGTAGTTGGTAGATTTGCGTTATAGATGATTATGACGCGAATCTACCAACTATTTGGTTTAATACGATTTGAATGAGCTATAGACCAGACGTAATTTTGCAGTACAGTAACGTTACTACTCCGATTTCCTCAAATCTAAAAACCATTATTAACTATCAAGTATGAATCTCGAATTTTCACTTTCACTCGTCTTAACCATGGTAGCTATTCCGATTAAGAGTGGCTTGTACAGAGAAAAATTAGGCTGGTTGTATTTATAATATAAATATATACGTTATCTTTGTAGGCTACAAGGAAAGCTTGTGTGGTTGCTGTCTATACGATACCCCCGAATCAAGAATATGACAAGGATAAGTATGGGAACTTTCTTTTAGCCAGTTGGAGTAAAAGAAGTTCAATGACCGGGATTGGTAACAAAATGGGCATGAACAGACAATGAAAATTAATGTCATAAAACAACAAAATGTATGCCTAAGAAATTCGGAACTACTTGGTGGGGCGAACAGTGGCTCAATTCAATACAAAATATTGACTACAGGAATCGTATTCCTCGTGGAGCGTCATACGCACGTACGAGAGCAGTAAAAAGTATCAATATAAAAGATGGTAATATTTCAGCTTGTGTGGGAGGGACAAAATCAAAACCTTATAAGGAAATAGTCACCGTACCACTGTTTGACAAAGAAAATACCCAAATATTTATAGACCGACTGATAGAACAACCTCTGATTCTTGCCTCATTGATGCAACGGCAGCTCGACCCTGAAGTACTTAAAATTGCTGAGGAATGCGGTCTACAAGTTTTTCCTAAGTCGTGGCAAGATTTGAGTATGGAATGTAATTGTCATGATTGGGCAGTACCTTGCAAGCACTTGGCAGCTGTAATCTACAAAATATGTGAAGAGATTGATAACAATCCATTCCTATTATTTGAACTACATGGCCTTAATCTACTCAATGAACTAAAAAAACGTGGATTGCTTACCGACACAGTTTCTAAAAATCTTAATCCTGCATCTATAGATACATTAATCAAGCCTATATCACTTACAAAAGATAATATTAACGACTGGACAACATCTAATCCAGATTTCTCAAAACTGCCAGAAATTGGCGAAAAATTATTTAAATTTCTTACTGATGACCCACCCTTCTCAATCAGTGGGGATTTTAAAAAGACTTATACAAAACAACTCGACACAATCAGCAAATCTATTACTAAAACCCTGAATGAGATTATTACTGACGAAGACGGACCGGAAGTATTTGAGCAGGGTACTGAAATAAGATTCAGAATCGATAAAACCTCTTATAATACTGAAGTCATACTTACCTCACCAACAGGTGATGATAACATAATCTCCTTTGCCGATTTTACCGAAAGGCTGGCACATATCAAGCCAGCCATGTACCTTACAAGTCAGCCTTGGGTCGAGTCTTTACATAAGATGTGGTTGCTGGCAGCAAATTTACTTTCACGTAAAGATGTTGTACCCACTATCGTAGTTGCGGATAAAGACTACAGAATACTTTGGCAACCAGCAATGCTACATGATGAAATTCGGAAGATTGTAAAATCAGTTACCGATCTTGTGCCGGCAAAAGCTGTCGTTTATGGAAAGAAATATGTTTTGAATGCTGGAGAATGGCTACTATTCAACATGCTAAATGTCATGATTGTAACCTCCAGTGAGCCTCAAAATTTACATAAGTCGCTTTTCGACCTTTTCTTTCTCGATACGTCTCAGACTTTTAAAGGTATCGGTCAAAACAGTATAGCAGGAGGCATAAAAGTTTGGACCGACAAATTCTTCATGCTCAATAAAGAGGGTGGATTTTCTCTTTGGGTTGATGATGACGGTTCTGAATTTTTAGTCAATCTTTACATTGCCCTTAAGGATTCGACTACTCATATAGTAAAACATATTCCCTTTGCAAATTTTATTGAAAATCCCGCTTTTGCTACGAAGCAAATCGAGGTCTTGACAAAACTCCATTTACTGATAGATTATTTGCCGGAGCTACGTAGTTATGTAATAGAACAAGGTACACAGCCCATAAAATTTAATTCGCAGTCGTTTGTACCTTTTCTGTTCAAAACATTGCCCCTTGTCCGTTTACTCGGTGTAGAGGCAGTGTTACCAAAATCACTACGCGAACTTGCCACACCAAAGATAACAGTAAAAATTGACTGTACAAACACCGGTGATAGCAAAAGCTATTTACGTATTGACGAACTACTGCGATTCAGTTGGGAAGTAACCTTAGGTGATGAAGTAATTTCAGATAAAGAATTTAAATATCTGATGCTTCACGCTGGTGAACTAATAAAATTCAAAGGCCGGTATATTTTTGCAACACCAGAAGAACTTGCAAGAATCAGTAGCCATATCGCAAAAAGAGACCGTTTGTCACCACAGGAAATACTTGCTATAGCCCTTGCTGAAACCTACAACGATGCTCCTGTCACTCTCACTAAAGCATGTCAAGAACTACTTAGCAGAGTCAGACACACCCCCGGACTACCATTGCCTTCCGGTCTGCAGGCTGACCTGAGACCCTATCAGCAGCGTGGTTACGAATGGTTGATGCACAATCTCACACTTGGGTTCGGAGCAATTATTGCTGATGATATGGGACTCGGTAAAACCCTACAGGTAATCACTGCCATACTTAAGCTCAAAGAGAGCGGCCGACTTGATAAACGTAAGGTTTTAGTGGTAGTACCTACCGGTCTGCTTACTAACTGGCAGAAAGAATGCGCTCGGTTTGCTCCGACTCTTAACGTCAGTATATATCATGGCCCGACACGCAATCTTGATACATTTGAGGGTGATGTAATGCTTACTTCTTACGGAGTGATGCGCAGTGATGTGACAAAACTCAAAAAACTGAAGTGGGAACTCCTTGTCATCGACGAAGCACAAAATATAAAGAACAGTGCAACCGCACAAGCTAAAGCAATAAACTCTGTTCCGGCTACTGTTAATATAGCCATGAGTGGTACACCGGTTGAGAATCGTCTGTCTGAATATTGGAGTATAATGAATTTTGCCAATAAAGGCTTACTTGGTACTCTGAAAGAATTTAATAAGCAATACGGACGTCCTATCCAGCTTGAAGGCAACAAGGAGGCAGCCGAACGCTTTAAGGCCACTACCTCTCCTTTCATGCTGCGCCGACTCAAATCAGACAAATCAATTATCTCAGACCTGCCTGATAAAATAGAACGTGACGAATATGCCTCACTCACATCGGCTCAAAGTGCGCTTTACCAACAGACTCTCAATGAGGCTATGCGTGAGATAGAAGGTATTACCGGCAGAGACCATGCATCCCTTTTCAAACGTGAAGGACTGGTGCTTCAAATGATAATGGCGCTCAAACAAATCTGCAATCATCCGGCACAGTTTCTCAAAACAAAACAAGCCGACGCTGAATTATCGGGTAAGGCTATGTTACTTCTTGATCTTGTGCGTGGTATTGTTGACAGCGGAGAGAAAGTCCTTATATTCACACAGTTTAGAGAAATGGGCAATCTGATTATGACTATGCTTGAAAAGATAGACATCTCTGCGATGTTTTATCACGGTGGTACACCACTAAAAAAGCGTACCGAAATGATTGAGCGATTCCAAAATCAACGTTCTGCTCAAGTATTTGTCCTGTCACTTAAGGCCGCCGGTACTGGACTTAATCTCACAGCCGCTACCAATGTTATCCATTTTGACTTATGGTGGAATCCTGCTGTCGAAGCTCAGGCTACCGACCGTGCTTACCGCATAGGTCAGCACCGTAATGTACAGGTGTACCGTTTCATTGCTAAAGGAACCTTCGAAGAGAAAATCAACACAATGATTCAGGATAAAAAGCGCCTTGCCGATCTCACTGTCACTACTGGTGAAAAATGGCTTGCCGAAATGTCCGATTCTGAACTTCGTTCTATCTTCACTCTTGATGCTCATAAGTGAGGCATAGTGTATTTATTTAAGAGATTTACTTATATTAGTATATTACGAACTATAAGGCCGTTCCAACTGTTTTTTTGATAGGAGCTTTCATAGTGAAAGCACATATAAAACAATATTTGTTACCATGAACACAGTATTTATGAATGGCCTTGAGATGAAGTTACACGGTGAGTTACCCGCAGTAGGCACTGCAGCTCCCGAACTCGATCTCGTAGGTCAGGATTTGCAGCCTATCAAGTTGGCAGACTTTAAGGGTCAGCGCGTAGTACTTAACATATTCCCCAGTCTTGATACTGACGTATGTGCCGCTTCGGTACGTAGATTCAACGTTGAAGCAGCTTCATTACCAAACGCTAAGGTAATCTGCGTGTCTAAAGACCTCCCATTTGCCGCTGCTCGTTTTTGCAGTGTCAACGGTATTGAGAACGTAATGACCGGTAGTGGTTTCCGTAGCCAGTTCGGCGACCGTTATGGTGTACGTATCGAAGACGGTCCACTGCAGGATCTCTATGCACGTGCTCTCGTAATTATAGACGAAAACGGTGTAGTAAAAGCTACTTCTCTTTGCGAGCAGATAACCAATGAACCTGATTATGAGCTTGTAAAGAAAGAACTTGCTTAAGAGCAGAAAGCTATAGGCTGACTAAAAATAAAAAAGCATGACACCTTATTTTTCTAAAGAATACGGTGTCATGCTTTTTACTACTTCCTTAGTCGTATTACGAGAGCAAGAGAGCTATAGTCCATGGAGCCAACAAGGTAGGTACATATTTTAGCGCGGTGATATATTTTGTTGGTTTATCACACGTAAAGTTTTTTAATAGTACAAAAACTAACTAAATAACAATTTTCTGATTAACAAATCTTTGTCTATACATACCACGTAAAGTTCACGTAAAGTTCACGTAAAGTTCACGTAAAGTTCACGTAAAGTTCACGTAAAGTATCATAATTAAATCTTTGGGGTAGGATGAGTAAGAAACCAATATTTTTTCTTCCCTACATATATTTTTCCCTCAGCCCTTAGAGCTCTTAGTAGATTCTCTACTTTGTTCTTTTTTTGTGTATCAGAGAGAATTCCAGGTAATTTAGGGATAAGAAGTTCATTGAAATCACTTCTTTGTAACTTACCATGATCTTGAAGAGATTTAAGAATTAAATCTTTATAATAATCGTCTTCAAATCCTTTAAGATTAGAATACTCCACTTCTTTATTAGTAATTTGTGCAACTTTACGACTGATAATGATGTGGGGATAACGTCCTTCAATAAGACCCATTGAACGTAATTTTACACGTGCGGACTTACTTATAGATTTATTTCGTTGGACTCTATCTAACAAGCATACTGTAGTCAGATCCAATTGAGTATTCTCCATTAACGCGGTGGAATACTCAACATTTATAACTTGTCCTGGTATTTCCAAAATCACATGAGAAGGTGTAGAATTATCATAATCAGGCATAGGGAGATAACGTTCTCTCTGATGCGTGAACATGTCATGAATTCCGAACCCTTGACTATCAACCATATTAAGATTAAGCATAGCTGTTTTTAAAAACTCATTACGATATTTTGTAGGAGTCTTTTCTCCTTCAATGTAATCAAAATATTGGCCATCATAGAAAGAACCGACATTTTGAAAACACACACTATCAGCCGATTCTACAACTATAATTCGTTCTTTTTTAGTATAATCCTGATGCATTATACAATTATGGAGTGCTTCAAGCAACGAGCGTTGATCGTATTTAGGTACTGATGATGGAAGAAGAGCATTTGACGGAAAAATCTTAATTTGATAATTTCTAATCATACTTCTCAATTCCACGGCAGACAATAGAAACGGTGGATAAAAAACAGCGGCTGCACGTTCTTCACCTGTCTGAAGTTTCCATATTATTTCAGCAGGATGGTTAAGATAATGAACGGCTTCTTCTTTCCCAAGTAATAAAAGTGCGGTTCTGGTAATCTTTCCATTTTTCGTAACTTTAGCTTTATCAAGAAATTTCTCAATACTCCATGTACGTGCTTCTTCCGCACGTTTCGGGTAACGCTCACAATATCCTTCAAGAGCCTTTTGAACTGCCGTAAAATCTAAATCTTCAATTGAAGCATCAGCTACAATTTCTGCTGACCAGTCATAATATATAATCTCCTCATTAAGAATAATATTCTCACGCTCTAAAGTCATTTCTACTAAAGACTCTCCTATACGCTGAAACTTCTTTCTATGTGCAAATACAGGTCTTCGTGGAAGATGTTTGGGAATATGTATTATCCATACTACTTTTTTTGTATCTGATGTGATATGTTCCTCTATGTATAATCCTTCAGTAGGAAGATTGGGGCAGAGCTCTACCATTTTAGGAATAACTGATACAGAATCAAAGTTAAACTTCGATAAATCAGTCCCTATTATTTCGAAAGTCTTGTCTTTAATTCCAATAACAAGATAGCCCCCATCCATATTAGAAATACCTGACAGGTATGAAATAACATCTTTGTGTTCGTCTCCAGAAAAGGAATTCTTAAGGTTCTTCATTTCTTTCCACTCACACTGAGAATTTTCTTCTGGAAAATTCTTTATAATATAATCTTGTAACTCTCTTTCTGTCATCAAAATAATTTAATTTTAGAGTTTTGGAATAAATTAAAACTTATTCCAAAATTAATAAAAAGTTAAAATATTACAATACAGCAATTTAATAGAACACATAACATTATCATGACTGCACATACTTATTGCAAATATCCAATAAAAGCTATATCTGACAAATTTACAATAAAATCTGGACTAGTATGTTTTTTTCAACTATAAAAAGCACCAGCATAAATTTCTATTTTACTAATTCAATAGCAAATAAAATATTTAGATAAGTATATACACAGCAAGGAGCTTATGGCAGGTTGTCATAAGCTCCTTGCTGTAAACGGCTCTCGATTTGTTTTATCTCCAGCCCATAAACATCTTCACGACGTCGGCATCGTGATGGTCAAAGAAGAGACTTTTACCAGTATCGAGGGTTGCTATGGCAGCCATATCTTCGTCACTGAGGGTAAAGTCGAATATATCGAAGTTTTGCTCCATACGCTCAATATGTACAGACTTAGGAATGATAATTATGTCGCGCTGAGTAAGCCAACGAAGAGCTACCTGGGCAACGCTCTTGTTATACTTCTTACCGATTTCTGCAAGGAGAGGATTAGCGAAGAAGTTGTTGCGTCCTTCGGCAAGCGGACCCCATGACATAGTATGTGTACCAAACTCCTTCATTATCTTCTGAGCTTCAATCTGCTGGTCAAACACATGTGTCTCCACTTGATTGACAGCTGGTATTACCTCAACATTGCTGGCCAAGTCAATGAAATGATCAGGATAGAAGTTACTTACACCGATAGCACGGAGTTTACCAGCTTTATAGGCTTCCTCAAGAGCACGGTATGCACCGTAACGGTCACAGAACGGTTGGTGGAGCAACATGAGGTCTATATAATCGGTGCCAAGTCTACGTAGACTCTCGTCAATAGAAGTTTTAGCCTTATCATAACCATAGTTAGATATCCATACCTTCGATACAAGAAAAAGGTCTTCACGTGCGATACCGCTTTTCTTAACAGCAGCTCCAACGCCTTCCTCATTATGATAAGCCTGTGCAGTATCTATCATACGGTAGCCAACCTTCAGCGCGTCGCTTACACAACGTTCACACTCAGCAGGGTCAACTTGATATACTCCGTAGCCGATAATTGGCATTTCCACACCATTATTTAAAATTACTTTTTCCATGTCTTTCAGTTTTATAAATTCCTATTAATTAGTTGTGCATAACACAGAAATCATGATCATAAGAAAAACGGTCATTATTCTTCCTGCCATAAATAGTTTTAAATTAATAAACAGTCTAATTGAATCTTGAGCTATAAAATCTACTTACATTTGCAAAGTTACAAACAATCTTAGGTTTATAAGTTACACAAATCACTCTATTATTTTCACAGAATTCGTATAATTACAATTTCAAACCACTTAGACTCTCAAACTTATACACTCGCAAGCCGTTATTAATATAAACACAAATAATTAATTATGAATACAGCTAAGAAAATTGACGGTATGCTAACTCATGCCGAGAACGTGATACTGGTAATTGACATGGAAAATGATTTTGTATTGCCCGACTCTCCTATGAGAGTAGAAGGGGCATACGCCACTCTGCCAGCAATAAAGAAGTTTCTTGACTTTGGCCGAGCCAATGACTGGGCCGTAATCTATATCTACCGTATCCATCGTCCCTCTGGCATAGATGCTGAATTATTCCGCCGTCATTTCTTCGAAGAGGGTCATCCATTCTGTATCGCAGGTACTAAGGGAGCTGCTATTCCTGACGAGATAGCACCACAACACGGTGATATTACCGTAACGAAACAGCGTTTTAGCGCATTCTTCGGCACTGACCTTGACATAATTTTACGTGGTCTTGGCGCAAAGAATGTCTATCTTACCGGTACACAGTATCCTAACTGTGTACGTTCTACTGCAGTCGATTCAATGGGTCTCGACTACAATACCATAGTAGTGACGGACTGTTGTTCAGCAGCAACTGAGGAAGTAGCTAACGCCAACATCTATGACCTCCGTAACATGGGTATACCATGCATTCCATCGTCAGAAATTATGAATAAGTAAAAAACTTTATTTCAGAAACATAATCTCCTCAAAACGATAAGTAGATTTTGAGTAGTTCTTAAAAAATGACCGATATATGTTTTTAGGCATATATCGGTCATTTTGTTTAGAAATGTACACTGTGATCAATTGGCTCTCCCTTGACCGATGAATCCTGTATTTCATTAGCCACTTTCACACCTTCGTCAAAGGCAGACTGAAGGTCTTTAGGAAATTGCTCTTCTTTTTGTCTGCGTTTTTCAGGTTCAGAAAATGCACTCGACTCATATTTATTATAGTCAGTGAACTGATAAGTGTCAAAGGCTACGACACGATGAACAGGCATAAAATAGAACAGACTCAAGAATCTCTCGGTCATTGCACAACGCTCTTCTATTCCATAATATTTAAAAGCTTCCTCCGTGGCGTTCATAGAATAAAGCATTGTAAATGACACTCTTTTTGGAGCGAGGCTTATAGGCGGATTGGAATA
Source organism: uncultured Sangeribacter sp. (assembly GCA_964400325.1). Lineage (GTDB taxonomy): Bacteria > Bacteroidota > Bacteroidia > Bacteroidales > Muribaculaceae > Lepagella. The sequence goes on from CAYNUE010000018.1 coordinate 37,696, forward strand.
CTGAGCTACTGAGAATACCATACGCTCTATAAGACATTTAGTATATGCGTTGAGGTCCATGTAGTAGATTGGAGATGCTATTGCCACTGCGTCAGCTTCGCGTATCTCAGCTAATAAATCATGGATACCGTCAGGTATAGGGCATGTGCCAAAGAACTTGCCTCCTTTGATTTTACAAGAGAAACAACTACGGCAACCAGTGAATTTTAGGTCATATAAGTTTACTTTCTTGACTTCAGCATCAGGGAGTACTGATCTTACTCCATCTACCCATTTTTCGAGAAGTTCATCGCTATTCCAACCCTTACGTGGACTTCCATTTATTGCTATTATCTTCATAATGATTCAAACTTTGATATAAGTAGCTCTCAAATTTAAACGATATACGTGGCTTACAATGTGCTCATTAATTTTAAAGCCATATACTTGGGAAACAACTTTATCAAGAAGTTGGTTAGAATATTAAATGTTCCAAATGGCTGTAAAAATATTGATTTTAGCTACTTGATATGAAAATTGTTGATATACCTACTGTAATTAGGGAAAACCCTAAAGGTACTACCTTCTCCAAGGACTTATTTATTTATCATGGTGGTTGGCACAACGAAGACGGCAATATAAATTACCGACTTGACTCATTATGTGTATGTATCGTAGAAAAGGGCATCTACTCTACAACTCTCAATTCCAAAGACTACGTTATATACCCCGGAGAAGTGTTGGTCTGTCATCCCAATGATTTCTATTTCAATATAAATTTCAGTGATGATTTCTATGCTACATTTATCTATGCAAACCTTGATTTGATTTCCCAACACATATCATCCCTTGAAATAAGAGAAGTGCTGATGAAACTAAAAACTAATCCCGTACTGAAACCAGAGAGTGAGTCAAAGTCGCTGTTATGGTCATATATCCATATCTTACGCTTGAAAAATACTGCTGTAAGTAACCAGGATAAAATTACTGTCATATTGACAACAACAGCATTGCTGATAGAAATATTTTCATTAGTAAAGAACGAACCTTTTCTTACAAAGACTGACAATCTTTCGCAACCTGCCATTCTATATCAGAAGTTTTTAGACCTTTTAATCAGTCTGCCTGTCAAACCACATAATATGGCCTACTATGCTGATGAATTGGCAGTAACTCCCAAGTATCTCTCATTTGTCTGTAAAAAACAAAGTGGCCGAACTGCCAATGAATGGATAAGAGAGTATGTGATGTATGATGCACACAGGTATCTTACCTCATCTGATTTCTCAATAAAAGAAATAGCTTCAAGACTCGGTTTTACAAATTTCTCTTTCTTCTGCCGAAGTGTAAAACGCTTCTGGGGTCAAACACCTCTGCAAATCAGAAACAGAGATTAGGACAGATTTTTCCTCCCTTACATTCATCTCTATATCTTAATTTCTAAGAACCACTTTAGAACAACTGTCTACTTTTTAGACAAAATGACCTGCTAAAAAGAGGTTTCGGATATATTTTCTTTCCCACTGAATGGGGTGTCATTAATTTTACTGCATGAAAATTTTGGACACCATGAGAATTACATATCTGAAACTTAAGATAATGATATGCCTATGGCTAATATCGTCACTGTCACTACACGCACAGATGACTCTCAACGACTGTCTGGTATACGCTGCTGAACATGCACATACCAACATACTCAGCCGTTTGGAAACAGAAGCTGCTGCTGTTGAAAAAGATGGTGCCATTGCAGGTATGCTACCCTACATCGGCTTAAATTCAAGTGGGAGTGTAAGTTTTGGCCGAAATATAGATCCTGAGACCAACACATACGATAATAAACGCACTCTCTACACAGGTTTCAGCCTTGATATGTCATTGCCGCTCTTTGACGGTCTTGTATCGGTTAACAACCTGAAGGCTATGCAAACAGCCTTGATGAGAAAAAGAAAGGCTGCTCTTGTAGAACAAGACAGAATATCAATTGAAGTAATAAAAGCTTTCTATAACGTATCGTATTGTCGTGCTTTAGTCAGTCAAATGGAGCAACAGCTGCAACGCGACTCTACTGACCTTGCTGCCACCGAACGCGGTGAAGAGTTAGGTATCAAAAGCGGTGCTGACGTGGCGGAAATAAAAGCTATTGTGGCTGCTGACCATTACGAACTCATCAATCAGATAAATTTATTGAAGAAGGCCTACCTTAACCTACGCAGCTCTATGGGTATGGAACTGACTAACGAACCGCTGGACTTAACAGAAGAGCCGTTGTCACTTCCGGAAAATGTCATGAGACATAAACTTCCGGCTCTGGAGGAAGCGGAATTAGCTGTAAATGAAAGTCAGCATTACCTCAACTCAGCACGCGGCGCCTATTCACCTAAACTTTCCTTCAACACCGGTGTCTCAACATCATTCTACCGCATGATGGGTACCGGAATCACAGTACCCACCTTCTCGCGTCAACTACGTGACAACATGGGTGAGTATATAGGATTATCACTTTCAATTCCACTCTTTGACGGTCTGTCAACAGCCAACAGAGTGAAACGTGCGAAGATAAACCTGCTTGAGAGTCGTACACGACTTGATGAAACACGCTATAAGTTGCAACGTGCCTCTGAGGAAGCATATCTTGATGTGGCAGCCGCTACCGAGGAACTAACTGCTGCCACCAGTCGTCTTGAAGCTGAACAAATTGCATACAATGCTATAAGACGCAAATTTGAACTCGGTTCTGCGTCAGCCATAGACCTCTACACAGCCAGTTCGAAACTTGTTACAGCACGTGCTAACCTTGAAGGTAAACGTATTCAACGTATCATAGCCGAAATAACTTTACGCTATTACCAAGGTTATCCCCTTATTAATCAATAATACCATTGAACGACTATGCTACGATTTTTCACTTCCGACCTCCGTCGGAACCTTATAAAGATAATCTGTCTCACTGTAGGTCTTTCAGTTGGTTTTCTACTGGTAGCCAAAGTCTATTTTGAGCAGACTTATGATTCGTTCCTGCCAAAAATAGACCGGATATATCGCTTGACCGAAAGTGTATCGGAAAGCGGTAATTACAAAGAATATCCATTTACTCCAGGGGGCACCGCCAATGAATTCAAACGTCAGATTCCACAGATAGAACTTGCTACGCGTATCACTGAATTTACAGGTAATACTGTAATTAAACTCGATGACGGGCGTATGTTTGAGATAAATAACATTATACTTGCTGACACTTGCTTTTTTGATGTCATTTCTACTCCAATTCTCGCAGGCAATCCCCACGAAATATTTGAACTCGAAGACCACGTAATGATACCACGTTCATTGGCCGAAAAAATCGGTGATAACGTGATAGGATTACGTATCTCAAATGTAGGCTTTGGCGACGACTATAAAATGACAATCTCCGGTATATATGAAGATTTTCCACTCAATTCCACTATTGGGAATGCAGTATATCTTGGGTTACCAACTATAGTTAAGTTTGATAAAGATGACCGTGACAATCTGCTCGGTTATGAAAGATACCACAGTTATGTTCTGCTGCATGAAGATGTTAAGCCTGAAGATATGCACCAGAAAGCTATGGAGATATTAAGAGAAAAGCTACCTTCAGAAGTATTCGATCATTCTAATTATAACGTCTGGTTCCGTCCTTTACTTGGCTCATACGCCTCGCAGGAGGGTGTTAAGACAAGGTCATGGCTTCTCGGCCTACTTGCTGTGGTGATGCTGATGTGCGCTGGACTCAATTATTTACTCATCGTTATGGGCCAAACGAATGCACGCAGCAAAGAGATGGCCATACGTAAATGTTATGGCACCTCCTTTGGGCAACTGTTCGGTCGTGTGATGGGCGAAAGTCTTTTCTTTCTTGTCGTATCACTTGGGCTTGCACTACTTTTGGCATTCTCTTTTTCCAACCTCTTTCGTGAATTGCTCGGTTATACTCCACAACAGCTATTCTCCACAAAAAGAGTATGGATTGTAGAGGGAGTGGTATGTCTTGGGTTGCTCATCATTACCGGTGTTATTCCAGCTATAATATATAGCAAGACACCTGTAGCCCACGCTTTCCGTCCCTCTAATAAAAGCAGAAAAAGCTGGAAATTAGTATTACTTTCTGTACAATTCTTTGCTTCTGGGCTACTGCTATGCATACTTGTGCTTGTATGGCGCCAACATCGTATGATAGTAAATCTAAAAATGGGTTTTGAATATGAGAATATAGGGCTGTTTATGCGTAACGGGCTTTCAAGCGAACGTACTGCTTCAATCATTGAGGAACTACGCAAGCTTCCATGCGTCGAAAAGGTGGCTACTACAAACCGTGACATAGCTTCAGTGGCTTCTGTCAACAATATGTGGCTTGAGGGCCAGATGGACAAATCGATAAACATAGCTGATATGCAGATGGCCAATCCCGAACTTATAGATGTAATGGGCATACGCATACTTCAAGGAAGAAATTTCCGCACAGATGCCGACTCAACTACTAACGAAGTTCTTGTCGAAGAACGTTTTATCGGAGAACTTCAGAAAATGTTCGACATCGAAGGTGACAATATAATAGGCCAGACTTTCTATATCACGGGCCACGGGAATAAAGAAAATCCCTATCCTGAAATGACAATAGTAGGTGTAATCGAAAACATGCGTCGTGGCGGATATGAATCCGAGCAAGCTGACTTTCATGCTGGTGTTTTATTTCCAACCAGTTGGATGAATTATTGGGTGTATGTACGCTTCTCTGAATTGACCCCGGAAAACCTGAAAGCTGCACAGAATGTAATCGACAGTCTCAAAGATGGAAATGAGATTTATATCTGGCCCTACCGAAAAAATATCGACCTGCTGCGTCAGCCGATAGTACGTTTTGGCACATCGGTCGTAGTTGTCGGAATTGCCATACTCATTATAGCCTTAATTGGCTTGATAGGATATGTTGCTGATGAAGTCAACCGCCGTGCTAAAGAAATAGCTATTCGCAAAGTGAACGGCGCCACGGCACAGCAGATTATCAAAATTTTCTGTATCGACATACTGAAGATAGCCCTTCCTTCATTAATATTAGGAGGGGTAGCAGCTATGATTCTCGGCAAGTGGTGGCTTTCTCAGTTTACCGACCGAGTCGGCCTCTCTCCCCTCAGCATGGCTCTCTGTCTTGCAATACTCATACTTGTAATAACAGGAGTTGTCATTATCAACAGTTTCCGAGTAGCCCACAGCAACCCGGTTGACTATTTACGTTCCGAATAATCACAATTCTAAAAACATACTTTCTTCAAATTTTTCATTGCTAAATTGAAGATAAAGGTGACCCGAGCTTTCTTTAGCTCAGACCACCGACCGGAGATTACGTTGTGACAACGCAGTCTTCGGTTTGGTGTGTGAATGGGAACGATAGGGAACTGGGCTCGTTTCCAGCCTGAAAATTCAATAAGGCTTAATGAATCAAAAATCCGTTTTTAGGAAATCACGCAGATGAATATGGTTGATACCGGGATATTCTTTCACCGGGCCGGGGAAGTCCTCCATAGTCACGACATATTTCGGATAACTGTTCCTGATAGCTTGAAGATTGCCAAATTCCCGTCTGATAGTTTCCGGACTTGAGAGTTTATAGGCTACCTGAAAATAAATCACCTGATTCCCCTTTTTAGCGACGAAGTCGATTTCGCCTGAGGAAAGAACTCCGACATAAATATCAAAGTTCTGAATAAGTAGGTGGTTGCGCACCACGTTCTCCATTATCTTTTCTATGCTCCCGAAAACTTCGGGCATTTCGTTTGTTATGCTGCTTCGGAGGCCATGGTCACTGAAATAATACTTTTCAATCAGTTCGAATATACGTTTGCCGTGTATATCATACCGCGATACAGGATCAATGATAAGGGCATTGGATATGGCTTTTATATATTTGGTCGCTATATCATTAGCCACCTTAGTGCCTTGGGCTTTAAGATATTTCACGATACTGTTGACCGATACCAACTGCCCAGTATTATCGGCAAGAAAGAGCAACAGATTTTCGAGGAACTTGAAATTACGGATCTGTTCACGCGCCACAATATCCTTCAGGACAATGGTGTCGCATACTCCTTGAAGATATGCTCTGATTTCCGGCACCTCATCAAACTTATAGTTGGCGAGACCCGGCATTCCACCAAACTGAAGATATTTTATCAAGGATTCATGGCAGTCAGGGATATTGTGGAAAGTAAGAAACTCTCTATAGCTTAAACTCATCACAGGAATCTCGATATATCTACCTGAAAATTTAGTAGCGATTTCCGATGAGAACATATAGGCGTTGCTCCCGGTTACGATTATCTGGCAACGGTCTTCAGCATAAAGGCTTCGCAAGGCTATTTCGTAACCGTCGATATCCTGCACCTCGTCAATGAGAAGATAATTGTCGGCAGCAGCCGGTAATTTTTCCACAACATGAGCATAAAGATCGTCAGCTGTCTTTATGAAGTTGTAACTGTTAAAATCCTTGTCGATGAATAGCACATTAGCATCCGGCTTATTCTTAGACAGCCAGTTCGATATAGATTTAAGAAGAAAACTCTTGCCCACACGTCTTTGCCCGACCAATACGAGAATCATACCTCGATTAAGCTGACGGGTGATACGATTGATATAAATATGTCGTTCGATAATCTTCATATCCTGATAATTGAAATCATCGACACAAAGTTACTGCCTATAGTCGAAAGATTCAAGAAAATCAGCAAATATTTAGAGTATAATAGTAAAGAATATGTTAATTTATATTTAATTGTCTGATAGTGTTTTTATTAAGTAACTCTTAGACTTGAAATACAGTCACCAAAATCAGGCTGCCACATTGACTTTTAAGTTCTGTGTCGTTCTGTGTTTAAGTTCCTGTGTCGTTCTGTGTCCCACTCGTGCGACGTTCCAGGTGAGCAAAGCGAACTGTTCAGTGTCGTTCCTTTATGGTCTGGCTATGGAATAGGGTATCATGATTAGAAGTGCGACATGTATAAAATGCCTAAGGTACTTGTGCCCCATGGACTAATGAAAGAGTCATGCTGGCTTCTTATTACTTCGAGTTTCTTCACTTTATGTCAATTATTTTTGCCTATAAAGTGATTTTTCTCCTTCAACACTCTGGCTGAGGTTTTCATACCCTATAACATTTTTGAGTTTTAAATTTAAACAGTTTCTAAAGTTTCTTATTAATTTTAGTATATATTATCATATACACCCAACACATTAAATCATGAGTGAGAAAAATATTGAAGAGATACCTGTAATGATGTATATTCACGGCTTTCGTTCGGGAGCCAACGGTTCTAAACGTGAACAGTTGCAATCACATTTTGGACAGCGTTATCGTGTGATAGCACCGGAAGTAGATGCAGATCCAGAAAAGTCTCTTGCTATAATCAACGAACTTATAAGAAGCGAACAGCCAGAAATAATTGTAGGCACCTCTTTGGGCGGTTGGATGACATTGATGTGTGACAGCGGTGAAGCTAAACTCGTAGTAGTAAATCCAAGTACTGAACCCCAGAACACTTTGGCAAAGTGGGTGGGAGAAGAGCTTCCGTATTTCTGTCCACGTCTTGACGGGGTGCAGAATTACACACTCACCAATAAAATACTCGCTAAGTATTCTGCCTATAACACCATCGACACTATAAAGAAGAAAGCTGAGCGTATTTATGCCCTTTGTTCAAGCAACGACGAACTTATCGGCGACACTCATATCCACACTCTTCAGCCACTCCTGCCAGAAGGTCATCTGACTATCACCGATGACTTTGGTCACCGTTGTTCAGGAGCAGGAATGGAACATTTATTCGACATTTTAGAATCACTAAATAATTAAATAAGGAGTGTGGTCCAGGTTGGTCACGTTAAAGACTCAATTGTATAGAGCGTTTGGTCCAGTAGTCACGTAGGTCAGCCCATGGTACAAGAGCACTATCAAAGCTACCTACTTTGACATCGCGACCATTAAGACGTGTGAGAGCATATATAGTGCCTGAGGGAGCCTGTAGTAATACAATCTCAAAGTTGGCTCCCAAAGGCACTATTTCGTAATCACGCCACTTGCTGACTACGTCCGCCGCTGTCGTGACATCGGGAGCATTACAGCCTTCGACATCACATAATGACAACAATGGCATAAGTGTCTCGGCATGTCCGAAACGCATGGCGGCTTTGAGTGGTATCTCACCAAATGACTCATTGCGCACTGCTGTGTCAGCGGTATCTATAATATCACGCAGCAGGGGAATGGCAGCAATGGCCGGTTCTCGACTAAAACGGTTGATACTACGTGCATAGTAATGTTCAAGATTGGCAGCCTCCCAGCATTTGCGGTAATCTTCTGCTGACATCCAACGAGTAGTAGGTGCCGGCAGACCGGCAGCACGCAGAGACTGTATCACACCGTAAACATCGAGAGTGAGTTTACGCAATTCTGCTTCACTGTATATGTCACCTACCAGAGCGCGTGCCGGAGCTGAAGATATGTAATTGTTCACGAAAGCATCGTACTCAGGCTTCCAAGGTTTATCGGCAAGATAAGTGGCGTAGACCGGATTAGCATCAAAGAAACGGAGTAAACGGTCGTACTGATGACCTTCACCAGTATAGATTTGTATGTCGGGATTGAGAGAACAGAGTCGATGTGAAAACTCATACATACTCATTACCACACGAGGTACGTATGTAGCACAAGCCTGTACCACTCCATTACCTGTCACTGACGGCCACATAGTCGACATACTTTCTGCAAGACGCTGCTGTTCGACACAGCCAACCGAATCAAGTGCTCCCCAACGACCTGCGGTATGACGACATACTTCGGCAACAAGACTCACCATCTCTTCACCGAGGGGAGTAATTGTACCAGTCTTACGGGCTTTGTCAAGAGCTTCAGAAATATTTTTCACTTTTTTCTCCGATGACAAAAATCTTGCACCGTGGCGTGCCACATAATTAATGAAGAAGGGTTGTAGAGAGTCGGGAACTTCAGCAGGAGTGCATAGTTCAAAATCGTAAGGCATCATGCTACCCTCATACTGTGAGGGCAGCGTTTCGTAAGCGAAAAGCTTACCATAAAAGGAGAGCAGCAAACAGAATATAAGTAAACGCAACAGCTTTACAGATTGAGAGTGGAGTAAATGATTTTTGACAGTTGGCATAGAAATTAATTTTAACATTAAAACGGTCAAACCGTACGAGGACAAAGTTAATAATAAGCATTCACACTACCAAAACGAGCTCCCAATACAGACTTCGTACGCTATAGAGTGAACTAAAACTCACTTATGAACCTCGAAAAATAACGATAAAAGCACAATAAGACTCTTTTTATCCCCACGAAAAAAGAGAAAACGAAAGAAATAGTAGGAAAAGAGGAAAAAAATTTTGTGGATAAAAAATTAATGCCTACCTTTGCAGTCGCAAAAAGCACCCAGCGGTCATAGTTGACCAATTGAGGTACTGTTGCAACTGAGGGGCCCATTCGTCTATCGGTTAGGACGAGAGATTTTCATTCTCTAAAGAGCAG
>CAYNUE010000019.1:0-47137 GCA_964400325.1 uncultured Sangeribacter sp.
TTAAGCTCCTGCAAATAGATTTTAAAATATGCCTCCTCCCAATATTTATATTTTTTATTATTTATATCAGGAGCACCGGGATAGAGCCCCGTAGCATAGTTGTTGGCAGGGCTTATCGGGAATCGGTTGACGATGCGGGTGTCCTTTGGATTGACAATATAAGCATTCCCTTCGCCATACCGTCTGTAAAGCTTTTTAACCGGTCCATTATCGGAAGGAAAATTGCCGAAAGTAAAATCAAAAACATAATATTTCCCAGGGATAATGTTGTAGTCGTTGACATCATTGGCGCCCACAAGGAACTCTATGCGTCTGTATTTATTTTGTTGAGTTTCTTCTTTGTCGGAGCTTATCATTTCGAGGAAGAGCGCATGCGGTGTAGCAAGAGGGCTCTTTTGATACGGATCTGTATTTTGATTGATCCCTTGCGTGTTGCGAGGCAGATATACGTCGATTGTCGATGGCTTATCAGAAAAGTCTAAGGAGTAGCCAATTATTTCAGACAATTTTTTCTTATCGGTCGTGATCGGGAAGAGATTGAGATTGGCCGGATTGACAGGAGAAGGAAACCTATGTTCGTCATCATTGTAGCTGTCCGATTCGTAGAGAATATCGGCGTACGGCATATCCGGTACATTTCCCCAGTTCACTGCATGGATTTTGCGTTTTCTATCCCAGCTATTGCCGCCGCCGGCGTCACCGTCGCCATCTGAAGTCTTAATTAGCTTGAAATAGAGGTGGAGTTTACACACATTAAGATGGAGGGTTGTACTTAAAGATACTGTGTTACAATCAACGTCTGTTTTGCCACTCATCAAGAGATGACGCTTACCGTCGATGATGTTCCATACATCATCGGCGTTCGTCATAGGCTTATGCACATTCTTTAGAGCACGGACTGTAATCGTGTTTTCATCAGTGAATAGTTTGGGATTGCCGGTGTTGGCAATAAATACGGTTGTAAATTTACTATTTTCTTCGGTCGGGACTAAGAAAGGAATAACAGGTTTATCACCTTCGCCAGAGTATTCCTGATAATATGGCATACCGACTCTGTTACCCTTTGCATTATATTGCACGACCCAGAAATCATGCAGTCGCTTCTCGTCTTCTGAAACACTTGGGTCGGCAGGCTCTACGGAAGGCTCATAATCGGAATCGCTACGGGTAGCGGAGTTTAGAGTGACTATATCTTCTACTACAAGAGATATAGGCATCATAACTTCGCGTCCCGGATCATCACATTCATCGGAATAAGAAAAAAGTATATCATCCGAACAACCTGATAATGACAGCAGCAGAAATAAAATGACTGCCGATTGGAAACGAAAAATACTCGTTGATATTTTGTGCATCATGATTTTGCTTTATAAGTTTGGAATGTGAGAAGGAGGATAATCACTTCCACCAAATGGTTCCGTCGGGAGCGGTATCATTACTATTGGCTCCCCAGCTTCCACTTTCGATAATCTCTCCGCTTTCCCACCCGACGTTAGCGTCTACCTCTACACCACCCCAATCTATGATGGGGGTGGCTGGATTCGAGTCGGCTGGGTCGTGTAAGCCTACGCCCTTTGAATAATCGAGAACGTAAGAATACGTATAACCGGCTTTCCAATCTACATTTACAGGGACGGCAGCCCAACCATATTGCCGAAGCTCTTCACTAGGAGGTATGTCGTACTTGGTTGTCGTACCAGAGACGTTACCGTTCTTGTCAAGACGTTGCATGACAGTGCCGTCCGATTTACGTACTGATAGGTAGACTAGATAGTCTTGAGAATCGGGATCAGTAGAAGGGAAGATACGATGCTGGTCCCCATCGCGCTCAGTCATGCGCATCAAGGCACTGAAATACATGCCGCCGGCCTGGTTAGCCTTGTCGGTGGTATAATTCCACTTGTCATGTTTATAAGGAATGAGCAGTGCTTTGCCCCCGCCTCCCATAATAGAGGCGGCCTGATCTTTGGTGGTATGCTCTTTAGCGTTTATAACAACCACTTTATCTTCGAGAGTGAAAACATAGTCCACATAGCCTCGAATTGATTTGGGGGTAATTAACCACGAGCCAATGGTATTTTCGTCTTCGGTCCGGTCTTTGACCACGTACGAGAGGTCAAAGTCAGCCTCGACAACAGTACCACCGATGCGCACACCGGCAATCTCAATGTCGTAGAGGGAACTTGCGCCCCACACACTGATAGACACGCCACACAGCTGATGCTCGAAGGCAAGCTGCACGCCGGAATAGAGATCGACAGCCTTGTTGCCCTCTCCGATTGCTGTGACGAAGTCAACCTGTTCGGATATATCTGGCGCTACCCTGAATTTTGTCAGGCGATAATCATACGTCACTTCTGAGCCAACCTTTTTCGTAAGGTTTGAATAGACAAAACATTCGTCACCAACACCAGCACGCCTCTGCATCTCTACGCGCGAGGGGTGAAAAGCAAAAAACTTCAGATGTCCGTCCAACGTGTCACGGTTGCTGGGCCACCTGCAATCTACGGAGCGAAAAACACCGTCGGCTTCTTTAAAGGCAATTGCCTCTTTGCCATAGATACTTAAAATACCGTTTTCATCAGGGTCTTCTTCCGGACAGAAAGCTGAAACGGTAATTCCGTATTCCGGGAATTTCTTTGTTAGGTCGTATGAGCGTGTTGCTACTTCCGGAAGAGAGGCGAAGAAAGCGACTTCGTTATCCTTGACCGAGAGTAGACGCGCAGGCTCCTCATCTTGAGAACAGGAGGAGAGAATAAGCAACCCGAATGGCAGATATAATGTGCGTTTCATTGTTATCACAGATCAGTTGTTTCAGGAGCCGGGGACAATGAATTCATCGCCTCCGCCGTCATTCCATTTTTTAATTGTGTAAGTAATACCCACTTTATCGCTGATGACAGGGTCGCCGGCACTGGGATAAGTGGTAGTAAGCTCAGGATCGTGGAGCCCTATACCAGAGGTGTAGTCAAGGGTGTAAGTGTAGATTTTGCCAGGTTCCCACTTGACAGTAACGGGAATTGCTGCCCAACCGAATTCTTTGATTTCGACGTCGGCCGAAAGAAAATAAGTGTCCGAGTAGTCCGGGTCCGTAAAGTAGGCATTATCATTTTTGTAAAGACGTTTGACTATGGCACCGGTGGCCTTGTCGATGGCAAAATAGATAACTGGAACATCAAGCGCATCAGCACCCTGAGAGAGGTCGTGGTAAGGATAGCGCTGAGCATCCTCAGGATTAATGCCAGAGGTAGGAGTGGCGTCTGTAATGCGGAGGAGGACGCTAATAAACATATTGTTGGCTGTGTTACAGCTGTCAGCCTCAGCGTCCCATTTGGTGTAGGTCGAGGGGATAAGCATGGCACAGTTGTTGTGCTCGCGGTTGTCGGTGTCCCTAATTTTAGTACCCATGATGGAGACGGCGTCGTCACTACTCGAGATGGCAGCAGGAGAGTGCACATTGGGGAGGGAGACGATGAAATCGCCGGGACGGAAGATATACTCGACAATGCCTTTTTCAGTCGGTTCACCGTACCAAGCATTACCGGTGTCGGAGTTGGAGAAGGCAAAGGTACCTTCTACGCCTACGCCGCCAAAGCGGATGCCAGCAATCTCGATGTCGCAGCTCTTATTGGCACTCCAGGCGTTGACCTCAATACGGCTAAGCTGGTGGACAAAGGGGAGCGTGATACCGCAGAAGACATCATCTAACATGGTGCCCGTGGTGTCGGCGGTGACAAAGTCGACCTGAGAAGCGATATCGGGGTTGACACGGAAGCCTTTGAGTTTATAGTCGATAGTGGTGGCCGAAGAGGCGTTGACCAGCTCAGCACCGGAATTCAACTCTGGATAGAAGGCGAAAAAGGTCACTTGGTCAGCTTCGCGACCCTGCTCAGGCCAGACGCAGCGGTCAGAGATGTAGCGGCTGCCACCTGACTCAACATCGATACGCTCGTAGCTAAAATGCGGTGTTTGCACGCCGTCAGAGAGAAGCCGTGAATCAGCGGGGTTGAATGCTGTGACATGAAAGTAAGGCAAATTCGTGCCAATAATCTCAGCTCGAGAGGTGACGGTAGGAAGATTGGTGTGGAAAATAATCTGTCGGCCAGCAGAGTTAACGCCACCCTGCACCTCGTCGCTCTCAGAGCAGGCTGAGAGGATGACAACAGAGGCGAGAAGGAGATATAAGGATTTAATTGTAAGGTTCATTTCCAATCAGTTAAGGAGGTATCTTCTCGGAACAGTAACATCTAAAGTGTCGCCTGGCTGCCAGGGGGCCATATCGACGTCAATAAGCACGCGGTCGCTAATAATCGGTCTGCCAGGCTGAGGATCGCGAGGATCACGGAGGCCGACACCGCCAGAGTAGTTAAGTGTGTAAGTGTAGACATAACCGGGTTGCCAATCAGATGCGTAAGGTAAAGCTGCCCAACCGAAGGCCTTGATGACGGTGCCGTCGGCCTCGGAGTCGTAGGGGGCAGTGAGGGCAGCATCGGTGAAGAAGGCCGAACCGTCGGTGGAGTAGAGACGGGCTTTGACGCTGATGCCGTCGGTGCTATCGACAGCGAGCCAGATGACTTCCATGCCTTCCTTGTTATCGGCATAAGGATAAACGACTGAATCAGCGGGAGCATAGGGGGTGGTATCGATGACGCGCATGAGGACGCTGAAATACATGCCCGCGTTGTGGCTGTCACCGTTGGAAGCATCAGCTTTGTAATCCCAGGCGGGATATTGCGAAGGGATGAGCATAGCTGAGTTTTCATAATCTGTTCCAGGCACCTTGGCACCCAAGATGGAAACGGCAGTAGCCGCAGAGGCCGAGGAGTCCTGAGATGTATCAAGAACTACAAGCTTATCACCAGCACGGAAGATATAGTCGACGCAGCCGAGGGTTACGGAGGTCCAACGACCTGACTGCGAGGAGTCTTTAGCATCGTCCTGCGGAATGAAGCTGAAGACGCCTTCCGTACCTACTCCGCCAAGACGGACGCCGGCAATCTCAATGTTGAAGCTCGAAGAAGCCCCCCAAGCCTTAAGCTGAACACGGCTAAGCTGGTGACGGAAGTTAAGATTGATGGGAGTATATTCGTTGTTAAGAAGATTGCCGTAAGAGATGGCAGTGACGAAGTCAACCTGAGCAGCGATATCGGATGCTATCTTCATGCGAGAGAGCTTGTAGTCGGTGTCCATGGAGAGACCGAGTTGGGGAGAGTCGAGAGTGAAGTCGTCATCGGAGAAGGCACCGTTAAGTCGCATCTCCGCGCAAGAGGGAGCGAAGGCTACAAAGCGAACGCGATCGTTATTATTGGGCCAAATGCACTCAGGGTCAAGGGAGAAGAATGTGCCAGTCTCAACATTCTTACTATAGAGTTTGTCCAAGAAATGGGGAGTGACCGAATCAGAGCCTACGATAAAGCTGCTGACCTGGAATTGGGAAATCAACGCATCGGTCACTTCGGTTGCGCGTGAGGAAACCTGTGGAAGAGACGCTCGAAACTCAATGCGTCCATCGGAATTATTTGAAGCACGACCAGGCTCTTCTTGCGAGCATGAAGCGGCAGCAAAAAGAGCAAGCGCGAAAACAGGGTATGACAGACGATATTTAGCCATGATGATATCGGGGTTAGTTAGTATCCTTATGTAATATTTGTGTATTAGCATTTGGGTAACTACCAGAGAAATTTCCATGCAATTCCGTGCATTCTGAAGAATCAACAGACACACGAAGACTGTCGATAAATTTATCCATCGACACTCTGTTTTTGTAATATGCACGGTCAAATTGACTGTGAGCTATAAATAAATAGACCGAGACCGAATCGGCCGGAATCTGCGCTAAAACAGAGAAAACTGAAAGAAGTATGTAGACTATATACAATTTCATATTATTCTACTTCCCCATTTTATATAGCTGACAATTAAGGTGTTACTCTATTATTAAATTAGTAAAAAGATTCAAGTTAAAGAATATGTATCTAAGAACGCGCTAAGTTACTAAATATTTTTGATTTTACAAAAAATATAGCACAATGTAGAGTCAACTGGCAACTGCAAAATTACACAATCCCTTTAAAAATTAAAAACTTGTAGAGTCACATAGAATCATCTATCCCATGTAGATAGTTCAATCTTTTTCAGAGCCTATAGAAATTTTCTCCTCAGTTGTCAAACCAATTTTGTTATTACATACTGTGCGGATAGACACATTGAGCATTTCAGCGATTTCAGAACTTTTTGAGATACCCAAACGTCGCAAAGCGTATATACGGAGTTTAGTATTAAGAGTATTTGTTTTTGCAACTGTTTCCGCAGAAAAGCTATTCTCTTTTTCTACATTATCGTTATACTCTTCAATAAAAGAGGGAAAAATAGAAAGTACAGTCTTATCAAAGTCTTCATAAAAACCTTCATATTGTTCCTTTAACAGTTCAGAATCATTAATAAGTTCACTAAAATCGTCTATATACTTAACTTTGCACTTTTTAAGAAGTTTTCCACGATAATTCTCAAACGCATTAATATACTGTGTAGTCAGTTTTAAAGCGTAAGCTACCAAAGCAAGCTTCTGCGCGTTAACCTCATTAAGTTTTGTAGTTACTTCTTTAAGTTCTGTTACAGTATTATGCTTTTCAACTACAGAATCAAGCAACTCTTTATGTATCTTCCTACTGGTAATGAAGTTAATTATAATAAAGCAAATACTACCTAACAGTAATATTGAGAGCAGTATAGTTATTAGCTCAAATGTGAAGAGACGTTGATCGTACATCTTAAATTCATCTATAGGTATAGGGGCATTATAAAACTGACGCCCGGATATCAGTTCATCTACATTAATTCTGCCTTTACCAAGTGTGCTAACAAAACAACACATAAGGGGAGATACTCCCGTCAGATATAGTATTGATTTAAAAGCCATAAGATAAACAGCCTAATGTATGAAGCTGCAAATTTAATCTCTTTTTAAATTATATCATCTACATTTTTGTAAATTAACATATATTAATAGATTAATCATATTAAGAGGCCATGTCTAAATAGACATGGCCTCTTAATATTCGTGTAATTAAAAAATCACTCCATTATTAGGTATATGAGCCCCAAGTACAGTCAAAGAATTAGCAGCAGCGTATGATAGAAGACTAAGACGTGTAGCTACAACCTGTACACGGTCAGCATCATAATTGGCATTTATAGTAGGGTCAATAAGCTGTACTGCCTCACCGTGCATTATATCACCGGCAAAAAGAAGATTACCAAGACGATAAGCGGTATGACCAGGAGTATGACCTTTAGCTGATATAGGAAGAACATTATTAGGCAGAATCTCACCCGGCTCAAAAATTATGATTTTGTCAGCGTAGGCGGCTAATATCTGTTCAGACATCTCTTTCATAGTATCTTTCATAAAAGAGAATTCAACTGCAGGACTATATATTTTAGCCTTAGGATATACAGCTTTTCCAGCTTCATCAATAAGGCCACCGATATGGTCAAAATGACTATGAGTTATATAAATGTCTGTAATCTCTTCCTGAGAAATTTTCAATGAAGCTAATCGCTCAAGGGTCTTACCTCCTTTTGACACAGGCAAACCGGTGTCAAACATTATATAATTGTTGATAGTTTTGACCACAAAGCAATTCATTGAAGTCGGTACTTTACCTTCTGGAGCTAATGTATCTACTTTCTGTTTATCAGAATTATTTTCGCCATAGAATAAAGACGCTGGTTGAAATGATTTATCAGCACATACAAGTGTGTAGACTTCATATCCGTCATTGATAAACTTAAAAGTGCCCTGGGGCATTTCTCCTCCCAGACGTGCAAAGACAGCTCCAACAGGATTGAGCTGCCAGTTGACCTGTGCCATACAAAATACTGAATTAAGTGTTATAGTTAAAATCGCTAAAAATACTTTCATAACATAGGAATTAAAGTTTAAGTTTATTGTTTACTACCGACGTTTTTAAAAACTATCTCCGAAATATCGGCTATAATTTGTTCGGTATCTGTCATGCCATAACCTGAATCAGAGACAAATACCGCTATAGCATATTCAGAGCCATTGGGAAGGAACACATATCCGGCATCGTTTACAGCAGTAATAAGACCTTGTAGGTTTATATCCCCTGTACCTGTCTTATGCCCTATTCGAGCATTGGTCGGCATCAGAGGGGCTACCAAACGGCTGGTACCTGTCAAACACCTCATCATAATTGAACCTATAGCCTCATATACCGGGCTATTCTGATACATACCCTGACGATAAAATTTGTCAAACAGAGTAACCATTGCAAGCGGTGTAGCACTGTTGTGATAACAAAGATTAGCATCACGGTGCATATCATCTTCTGTGGAGACAATCGTAATGTCAGGACAATCTAAAGCCTTCATCAGACTATCGGCGACCCTTGGTCCGCCTATCAAACTGAAGAAAACGTCACAGGCATTGTTATCACTTTGGCTTAACGAGTATTCTAAAATTTCTGACAAAGGTAAACGTAGGTCCCTTACACCATATTTATCACGTAACGGACTCCATGTATTTTCTTTCAATTCGCCAGACTTGATTATAATAGTATCAGAAAGAGCCGTTCCTGAGCGTAGACAGTAATCAGCTACAGCCAGTGCTTGAGGAAATTTGTAGACACTTAGCATGGGGAAACTACTATTACCATTGACTGCTATGGTGTCACGCCCATTAACTATCACAGCTATACCTATCCGAGCTTCTCTTTTATTTGCAATATAGTCGTTCAGCTGACTCTCTATCTCCGAATAACGAGTTTTATCCTCAACATGACGTCGGCTTGAATAAGCTGTACCCATCAATATCATAATAATGGAAATAATGCCACTGAGAGACAGAGGGATTGTCTTCATCGCCATAAATTATTAATTGTTATTGCAATAATGCAAATTTAATTACTTTGCGCCATATAACCTAATATTAGATATGGTCTTAATCAGTTCTAAGAAAACTATTTTAGTTACTACATGTAGTAGGAGATGTGGCAGAATCATGATTTTTTTATAAATTTGCCGTGCAATAAGTAGCTCTTAAAAATTAATGAACATATAAAACGCAGTTATTTTTGAGGCGATTTGGACGCAGAGCGAAGGAGAATACCTTAGTATTCGACTGAGTGACAAGTCCAAAGTGGCCAAAAATAACAAGTTTTATAGTTCAAGATACACAAGGCATATTTAAGAAATATACATCGTTTAATTTTAAGAGCTACTTACAGGTGAACGGATATATACTCCGTGAGAGGGAACCCGGTGTAAGTCCGGGACAGTACCAGCTACTGTAAGGCCCCATGAACACAGAACAACCATATTAAGGTCACTGCCAAAAATGTGCGGGAAGGCCGTTCTGTTGTTCAGGCCAAGTCAGGAAACCTGCCTTTTGCAATAATGAGATTATTTCTGGATTAAAATAAATTACTCAAACCACCTTGAAAGCAAAAGTCATAATGGTGACAGGAGGGCAACGCTCAGGAAAAAGTGTGTTTGCGGAAACTTTAGCCCTCAGTCTGTCTAAACGTCCGGTATATCTGGCTACGGCAGAAATCTTCGATGAGGATATGCGCCACAGGGTCATGATTCACCGTCAGCGCAGGGAACAGCACTGGCATAACCTTGAAGAACCTTTGTATCTTTCCAATGTAACTCTTGAAGAAGGAGATGCAGTACTTGTAGACTGCCTTACGCTATGGGCTAACAATTGGTTTTTCAAACATAACGGGAAAATTACACCGGCACTTGAAACAATGCAGCATGAACTTACCAAGCTGTTCAGTCGTAATCTCACATTAATTCTTGTCACCAACGAAATAGGACTCGGAGGCGTAAGTGAAAATGCACTCCAACGCCACTTTACCGATTTGCAAGGCACAATTAACCAGTTCGTAGCCTCAGCAGCCGATGAAGTGTATCTGACTGTATCCGGTATTCCCGTAAAAATAAAACCTGCCAAACCATGAAATTCGACATCAAACCCATTGATTATCAAATCGAGCCAAGCATCACAAATAAAATCGACAACCTTACAAAGCCGAAAGGCTCATTGGGAAGGCTGGAAGAACTGGCTAAAAAGATATGTCTGATTCAACAAACACTTGCACCTGAGTTGCGCAATCCTCATAATGTACTTTTTGCGGCTGACCACGGCATACTCGAAGAGGGTGTGAGTGTATCACCTAAAGAAGTGACATGGCAACAACTCAGTCACTTCTCCAAAGGGGGAGCCGGCATCAATTTTCTCTGTGACCAACATGGCTTCCGTTTAGTTTTAGTAGATGCCGGTACAGACTACGATATACCCTCTGGAAGCGGCATCCTAGATATGAAAGTGCGTAAGGGTACCCGAAACTTTCTTCATGGACCTGCAATGACTGATGAAGAAATGAGTCTATGTATAGAGTGTGGTGCAAAAGTAGTAAGAGACATTATTACTACTACCGACTGCAACGTAATCAGTTTCGGTGAAATGGGTAGTGGTAATACATCACCATCAGCAATATGGATGCATCTTTTCACTGGTATCGAATTAAACAAATGTATCGGAGCGGGAGCAGGTCTTGATAATCCAGGAATACGCCATAAGGCAAAAGTGCTATCAGAAGCCTTAGCCAATTATCACGGTGAAGACAATGTGGAATCAAAAATAGCATGGTTCGGAGGCTATGAAATGGTTATGGCTATGGGAGCCATGTTGCAAGCTGCCGAATCAGGTATGCTAATAATCATAGATGGCTTTATCATGACTGCCGTTATACTGGCGGCTTCACAGTTATATCCTCAGATACTCGATTATGCTGTATTCGGACATCAGGGCGATGAAAGTGGTCATAAACTTATGCTTGAAGCAATGAACGTCAGAGCGATACTACATCTTGATTTACGTCTTGGAGAAGGTACAGGAGCTGTATGCGCATATCCTATTCTTGAATCAGCCGTCAGAATGATAAACCGTATGGACAGCTTTGAGGCAGTCAATGTCACCAAATATTTCTGATGAAACACATTGTTGCAGCTTTTATATTATTCACTCGTCTACCGTTATGGCGTCTGACTGAGATTCCCTTACCTTGTTATTCCACATCTGTAGTCTTCTGGCCCTTGACAGGTTGGCTTACAGGTGGTCTTACAGGTATGTCACTCTACCTACTTTCTCTGATATTACCACTGCTACCTGCTGTAGTAGGAGCTCTCATCATACGTCTGTTAGTTACAGGTGCATTGCACGAAGATGGTCTGGCCGATTTTTGCGATGGATTTGGAGGAGGACATGGTAGAGAAGCAACACTCCGTATAATGAAAGATTCCCATATAGGTACTTACGGGGTAATCGGACTGATATGCTATTTTCTCCTTTTATGTTCGCTGTTATCTTCATTGCCTGCAAAAGTAGGAGCTATAGCCATATTTGCGGCTGACCCATTTTCAAAATGCTGCGCTTCACAGCTTATCAATCTGTTGGAATACGCACGTGCGGAAGGCGCGAAAAACAGAATCTCGTATTCACGTATGAATGGCGTACAACTTGCCATAAATCTGACTTCAGGACTTCTGCCTCTTATACCTATAGTAATTTATTCCCACTTGACAGCTTGTGCAGTAATATTTCCGATACTTACTCTATTCTTCATAGTAAAAGTTATGAAACACCGTATAGGTGGCTATACCGGTGACTGTTGTGGAGCCACTTTTCTTATCTGTGAAGCAACTATGTTAACCGGAATGGTAATTTTAATAAAAATATGAAAATTGTATTAATTCGTCATACTTCTGTCGCCGTGCCCAAAGGGGTATGTTATGGCCAAACCGATGTACCCCTTTCAGAAAGTTTCATCGAAGAGGCCACCTCAGTAAAGAAACGTCTTTCCGAATATAAGTTTGAAAGAGTCTTCTGCAGTCCACTTTCGAGATGTGTTAAACTGGCAGAATTTTGCGGTTATCCAGAAGCCATAAGAGATAACAGACTGAAAGAACTTAATTTTGGAGAATGGGAGATGATGCCGTACGACAAAATAACAGATTCTAAATTACAGGAATGGTTTGATGATTATATCAACGTAACCCCACCGGGAGGAGAATCCGTATTAGAACAGCAGCAGCGTTTCCTCAACTTTATTGAAGATTTGCGGAAAAATCCAGTGGAAACTACCGTAGGTATTTTCACTCATGGGGGAATTCTTATCAATGCTCTTGTAGCGTTCGGAGGAAAATCATTTATAGAAGTCTATAACAACATTCCCCCTTATGGTTCTATAATAGAATTAAATATCTGACAAACAGAGTAAAAAGAAGCATACAGAATTCGGTCTTCCGGTTGATTAATACAGCGCGGTTAACATCAGAATAAGTGAAATCACGTTCTGTCACACCTATATAAGGTTTATAAACACTTTCTCCAAAATAATCATGTGTACCTCCGAATCGACAATCAAGTATGCCAGCTAAGGCTGCCTCAGGATAACCACTGTTAGGACTGGCATGCTGCCTGCCGAAATGCGACACAAAAGAGAACAACTTAGACTTACCGCCTGCTACAAGTATCATCAACCAGGCGGTAAGTCGTGCAGGCACATAGTTGGCCACATCGTCTATTTTGGCCGCTACCATGCCAAAATTACGATAACGCTCATTTCGGTAGCCTATCATAGAATCAAGGGTGTTTATCATCTTGTAGGCCATCATACCCGGCACACCAAGCAACGCATACCAAAACATCGGTGCCACTACCCCATCGCTAAGATTCTCGGCAAGGGTTTCAAGAGCTGCTGTACGTATCTCCTGTGCTGATAAACAGGCGGTGTCACGTCCTACAATACGTCCTACTTGCCGACGTCCTGCCTCAACCGAAACTTCAGTTGCATAAAACACCATTTTTACTTCTCTGATGAGAGTGGTACCAGCAAGACAGAAGAATACAAATACTATCTGTAACCCTACATTAAGCCAGATACTAAACTCTGCAGTCATTTTCAGAAGCCACCATGTAAGTAAATAAACACCTATTATCAACATGACAGCTGTTATACCTCCTTTCAATCGCTGGTGAAAGCTCTTATTAAGTTTGTGTTCGAAAAAACTTATAGCTTTACCAAACCAAACAACAGGATGAGGCAACTGTTGTGGGTCACCAAAGCATATATCCAATAACCACCCTATTAGCAAAGGACAGATTATAATAATGATATCCATTCTTTTAAAGCATTAATAAGTAAATTATTTTCATCATGACTTTGTGCCGCAACTCTAAAATACTTAGACGAAAGACCCTCGAAATTCGAGGCATCACGGATTAGTAAGCTATGCCGTTCAATAAGCCACTGTTTCAATTCCGAAGCACTACCGTAAGGCAGCTGACATAATATAAAATTACAATCTGTAAGATCTGTTTTTATGCCCATAGACGTCATGGCTTCAGCTATACGTATCGCTTCTGAATGTAATGTTACAGCATCAATCCTATAATCTTCAGAGTGGTTTAGTAAATAGTGAGTAGCTTTTATAGCTACCGAATTAACTGACCATGGCATACGCAATCTTTTTAGTCTATTTATAATTACAGATGGACCTATAGCATAGCCTATCCTCAGTCCAGGTACCATAAACTGCTTGGTGAGGGAGTACAGTATGACCATGTTTTTACGCTTTATAACATCGTCAACAGTCAGCACTTCCCTTATAGAGTAGTCACTATAAGCTTGGTCAACCACAAAAATAATATCTTGATAGCGGTCAACAGTGGTCAGAAGTTTAAGTCGGTCAAAAATAAGGCCAGTAGGATTATTGGGATTGCATAGCCAAACCATCTGTGTATTCTGGTCGACTTTATCCAGTGATGAAATAAACTTAAGAGTATGTAAAAACACCTTACACGCATCCTGATATTCTCGAAATGTCGGTATTATTATGGAAGAGTTTCCCTCTTTATAAGTATGAGCAAGGAGATAGATAGCTTCAGTAGCACCATTAGTGACAATAATATTATCAGTGTTTACACTATATTTATCGGCTAATAGTTGCTCTACACTCCATGGTTCTGGTTCTGGGTAATGGCTAAATATATCTCCGCATGTGGCAAGATACCTTAACAGGCCAGTATGATTAGCAGACTGCGGAATATTGGTACTGAAATTCACTCTAATCTTATTGCCATAGAGGAATAAGTCATCGCCATGTCCTTCAATCATTTTGCGACATAATTTTATAAAGTTGCGGTATATCAACATATTCTCTCAGCCAATCAGCTAACAAATCATATTGCTGCTGTCGGAAAACAGAAAAGTCAAATTCTTCTCTTTTGTTATCCTTTCTGAACGGTTGCAGCAAAAAGTCAATAACCGCTGCATTATCAAGAAGCCCGTGAATATAAGTGCCGAAACATCGGCCATCAACCATACAACCTTCGTGTGTACCATCACCTAAAATTATAAATGGTTGCTCAGACAAAGTACGACCGATATGTATCTCATAGCCTTTACATAACCGTTCATCATCCATAAATTTGAATTCAACCTGCCGTGTGGTTTTATCAGCTCTCATTTCGGTTCGTACAGGTAGCAATCCTAATCCGGGTAAGACCTTAAGATTACCTTCTACTCCTAAAAAATCTGTTACTTCCTCACCCATAATCTGATAGCCACCACATATTCCTATTATTGTCTTTCCACAAGCACGTGCATCACATATAGCCTTAGCCATACCTCGTTTCCGTAGGTCAAGCAAGTCGGAAAGAGTATTCTTACTGCCGGGTACAATCACTATGTCGGCAGTCTCTATATCAGAAGGAGTTTCAGCATAGAACAGGTTGATTTCTGGATGCCGTTCTAATACATTAAAATCAGTAAAGTTGGATATGTGTTTCAGTAACACTACACCTACATTTACTTTGCCTCTCACAGCACTTCTGTCTTTCACCGCCAATGACACGGAGTCTTCCTCATCAATATGTATATGTGAGGCCATAGGTACTACACCTAAGACAGGAATCCCACATATCTCTTCCAATAATTTTTTACCATCTTCAAAAAGACGTAAATCACCACGAAATTTATTGATGATTATACCTTTTATATGTCTACGGTCCTCCTCTGTCTGAAGCATTATTGAACCGTAGACACTTGCAAAAACACCGCCTCGGTCAATATCAGCTACGAGAATAACCTTCGCATCGGCATAAGTAGCCATCGACATATTCACAATATCACCATCACGCAGATTGAGTTCAGAGATACTGCCGGCCCCTTCGAGCACTATTGGATTAAACCGCTTAGCCAAACGGTCATACGCTCTATGAGCCTTACTACGCAATTCTTCCTTCCCTTCTTTACGGAAATATTCATAAGCCGATTTGTTACCAACTGGACGTCCTTCAAGCACCACCTGAGAGGTATGTTCACCCGATGGTTTCAAAAGCACAGGATTCATATCAGCCGAACA
This sequence comes from uncultured Sangeribacter sp., assembly GCA_964400325.1. Lineage (GTDB taxonomy): Bacteria > Bacteroidota > Bacteroidia > Bacteroidales > Muribaculaceae > Lepagella. The sequence goes on from CAYNUE010000019.1 coordinate 15,460, forward strand.
TGATATATCTGCGGCTTCTGCCTGCACAGCCTGGGCACGTCCGATTTCCAAGCCATCGGGTGTAGCGTACGAATTAAGTGCCATATTCTGAGCTTTGAAAGGTGCGGGATTATAACCGTCCTGCCGAAAGATTCTACATAATCCAGTAGCGATAAGACTTTTACCTACGTCACTGCCGGTGCCGGCTAACATTACAGAAGATAAGTGTTTCATTTTAGTTTGCGTTTATAGCCAAATTCCCTCCAGATTTCTTCCTGACAACCGGACTGCTGAAGTTCGTAACGGGCCATTATAAAAAATAGGTCTGAAAGTCTGTTAAGATAACGAAGAATGACTTCAGGCACCTCATCTTGTTCATTTAGCTTCCATAATCTCCTCTCAGCTCTTCTGCCCAGAACTCGAGCTTGATGTATAAGCGAGGCTAAAAAGGTACCACCAGGCAGAATAAAAGTGTCAGGTAGTGAACATGCAGAGTTCAATTCATCAATAATTTTTTCGCTCTGTTCCACAATATCCTCTGGCAGCGAATTAGGATTACAATCTCTCATATCACTGCGTGTGGCTATAAGACTCATAATTGTCATAAGATTCAGTTGAATCTCTCTAAGAATACTTTGCCAATTATGGTCAAGAGACAGTGACGTCCGAATACTACCCACTGCTACATTTAATTCATCAAGAGTACCGTTAGCTTCAATCCGTATATCGGTTTTTGACACACGTACACCACCATGAATGGCAGTCATTCCTTTATCTCCTGTTCTTGTATAAATCCTTCTCATGATTCCCATAATTTAAATATATCGGTTTCAGCCCAATATAAATGGGTATAACCAGCCATAACATTTTTATATCTATAGATGGGTGTTGCAACTTCCTCACCCTTAACATTAAATTGTACAGCTACTGATGGCAAATCCGAACTATTCTCAATGTGTGAATAGTGAAATTCATGACCACGTAATTCCAAGCCAGTGAAACATACTCTTCTGTAACCAAGTCTCAGACGTGCGTTTTTCATGGTGGTTCTGAGAGGCAGAACACCGCACATTTTTATACTGTCTATCTCTTCAGTCAGATAAATCATTCCGCCACATTCTGCCAACACACGATTTCCTTTTTCGGCATACTCTTTTATCGATTCACGCATAGAGAGATTTTGCTCCAAAATCTCGGCATACAATTCGGGATAACCTCCGGGTAGATACAACATATCAGCCTCCGGTAACACTTTATCATGTAAAGGAGAAAAATATAATATCTCACTATTTAAAGTCTTTATGTTAGCAGGATAAATAAAATTGAATGCCTCATCATAAGCTATAGCTACCCTAAAATTTCTTTTTATCGGTGCAGATACAGATGGGATTTCTCTTATAGTTATTCTGGTTAAAGTTAAAAGTTTATCTACCTCCACATGTTTTATAACTTCATCAGCAGCCATATCAATAAATCGATTCATTTCTACACGACTTTCCAAAGTAAGGCCGAGATGACGTGATGGCGTATGAAGATTATCATTTTTGCTTATATAGCCTAAAGATATTACACCCGTATCTTGACAAGCCTTCTTGAGCCAAGCATAATGACTTTCCGAAGCTACCCGATTAAAAATAACTCCGGCTATCTTTATACCCTTACGGAAACGTGTGAAACCATATATCACCGCTGCTACTGAATAAGCAGAAGAGACAGCATTAACAAGCAACACAATGGGTATATCAAGGTTATGAGCTATATCAGCAGAACTCCCCTGCATCCTATCGTAACCGTCAAACATACCCATCACACCTTCTATAATACAGACATCAGCCGAAGTGGTATAAGAATCGAATAGATTGCGCACGTGGTCGGCTGAAGCCATAAACATATCCAGATTCACAGATTCACGTCCAGTAGCCTCACGATGATATTGTGTATCTATATAATCCGGCCCACATTTAAAAGGTTGAACACTTATACCCTGTCGGATTAAAGCTCGCATAAGTCCAAGTGATAAAGTGGTCTTGCCACTGCCTGAAGAAGCGGCTGCTATAAGAAAAGCACTTTTCATGATTTTATCCTACTTAAAATCTTACCATCATCGGCTATGAGAATGGCTTCAAGGTTACCGGGGAATATCGCAGCACAGTGTTGATGACAGAGCTTAAGAAGAGCTGTAAAAAATAACTCGGAATCTTTATCAGTTAAAAGCTTCGGCAATTCACGGGCTAAATTCAAATGTTGTATTGCTTCTAAAGCATACGAGGAACAGCCACATCGTTGTGCCACTTTTTTTAAAAACTCTCTGTTCAAAGTAATTTTGTGACTGTGAGTATCCATATTACCCTCAGCAAGTTTCACTGCCTTACCAAGCATAAGTCCGATACTTATATGCGTAACTCCAGCCTCACGAGCAATCTCCATCATCTCACCGACAGCATTACCGTAATGAATAAAAGCATATTGGGGAACATCTGGATAAAGAACCTTCATAAAGCGTTCACTTTTTCCACCTGAGTTGACAATAATCCTCTCACACTTTACCGCCATAGCTACTCCTACCTCACGCTTTATCGACTCAAGGAATGCCTCATTAGAGAAAGGGCGTACTATACCTGTTGTACCTATAATAGACACACCACCCTTTACTCCTACACGAGGATTAAAAGTCTTGTCTGCTAATATTTCACCTCCCTGAAGTGAGATTGTAACGTCAAGACCACCTGAATAAAGAGGCTTTAATTCAGACACAATCATCTTACGAGGTACGGTATTGATAGCTGGTTCGCCAACAGCAAGACCAAGTCCTGGAAGTGTAACTGTACCTATGCCTTCACCACCGTAAAATTCTATAGTTTTATGCGAGGCGAACGCTACTGACACTGTGATAAGACTTTTATCAGTGACATCTGGGTCGTCTCCGGCGTCTTTAACAACGCTTGCAGAAGCTGATTGTGGATAAATATCAACCGAGTTAATTTTCATTCTCATGGTTTCACCTTCAGGGATTCTGAAACTAACTTCCTTTATCTTTTTGCCTGTAAGCAAACCTATGAGGGCAGCTTTAGCTGCTGCTGTAGCACATGAACCTGTAGTGAAACCTGTATGAAGAGGATAGAATTCAGGTAACAGATGTTCAACTTCACGGCGTAATCCATGTCTCCCGTCAACCAATATAAAATCTTCAGGTTCCTTAGGCCGACGTACCACAAAAACTTTGATACCGTGCTGCAAGGCAGCATCTACCTTTTCAAGAAACCCACCGGAAATTCCGCTTTCTTTTGTTATTATAGCCTCAGGTTTAAGGTCAGTTATAAGCTTACTGAGGTTGTTTTCTTCATAGAATACCAACCTATCCTTAGGAAAACCGTTCTGTACAGCTTGCGATAAGGATTCCTCACGGTCAAGAACACGAAAGAAAGTATCATGATACTTCCAATAAGGGGTCAGTTTCACGATAGTCTTCACACCGGTAAGAGCCAATAACCTACCGATATTATATTTCTTTAATTTTCTTATCGCATCATCATACTCATCACACCACACAATATCATCCAACTTAAGGTCTGGATAACGGCGTTCAAATCTAATGACAGGGAGGGCTAAGCTCTTTGCTACATTATTGATAGTTGTGTGTAGTTGTGTAGCAAAAGGGTGCGCCGCATCAATTATAAGACGGATACCATGAATTTGACAAAAAGAAGTCATACTGTCTTCAGACATAGGACCATAAATATGACTTCCATGGCCACATTCCACAACTTGATGATTATTGAAAGTGGAATAGTAATATTTGCCTTCACCCTCATCAAGAGTCTTGATTACAATTCGTCCTTCTGTAGTGCCGCCTAAAACAAGTATCATGGTCTGAAAAGATGTCTGAAATCTTCATTGTAAAGTCTTGATAATCCTTCTCTATTATCAATAGCCTCACCGACTACAAGCAGGGTTGTGAGGGTAAGATTATTTTCGTGAACTATACGAGCAAGGTCTCTGAGGACTCCACGATATATTTTTTCCTCCTTCCATGTCAGTTTGTAACATGCGGCCACCGGAGTCTCAGGCGGATAAGCCATAAGTAATTCGCGCTGCACCTCGTCCACTATACCTGCACTTAGATATATGCACATTGTACTCTGCGAGTGCGCAAGTTTATGCAACTGTTCTTTTTCCGGCATAGGAGTACGCCCCTCCCCTCTGGTGAGAATGATGGTCTGTACTTTCTCGGGTATGGTAAACTGTGATTTCAAAGCTGCCGCTGCTGCCTGAAAAGAAGAAATACCAGGTGTAATATGATACGACATACCATATCTATCGAAGAAAGCCATCTGTTCTTGAATAGCACCGTAAATACACGGATCGCCTGTGTGAAGCCGAACTATCAGTAAGTCACGGTCATAAAATTTCTTCATCAATGCGAACTGTTCTTCAAGATTAAGATTAGCCGAGCTTACTACAGTGCAGCCAGGTTTAGAATAATAGGTCAGTTCTTTAGGTACAAGGCTTCCGGCATACAGAATCAAATCAGCTTGTTGCAGAAAATACTTGCCACGCACTGAAATAAGTTCCGGGTCGCCAGGCCCAGCACCTACAATTTCTATATGTCCTCCACGCATAGCACCTTTATCAATACTTACCGCAAAGGTAAATTCTGCTCCTTCCTTCAGTTTACCCTTGTGTTTCTCAACAATAAGCTTTCCACCATCCGAGGCTTTTAAAGCACAGCTTTCCGCTACACCTGCTACCCCAGCGACCTCTTTAACTTTTTCTGATGGGTTGGGTACTGTTAGTGATCTAAGTTCATTAGAAGTATAGATATTGCAACGGTGTATATTCTTCCATTGCGACAATTCAGCCACAAGAGCCTCATCTTTTTTAATATCAATGGTGGATACGGTTTTTATTGATAGAGGGCTTATGTGATTACTTATAAGATATTGTTCGATGTATTCTGTTACTCCACAGGGATTACAATCACGTCTACATCCTACTCCCATATTTAATACGAGAGGACGATAATATAGCACAGGTACATCGTAATTGTAAATATAGGGAGTAACTGCTATAATAAGCTTTAACTCCTTAACCTCATCACTATTTTTTATCAGTTTTACGTTAGATGGAATAGACCGTTCCAAAGCCTCCGTGCCACGGTCCCGCACATCAAGAAGTAACCCTACAGCTTCGCCGTTGACCAAAGTAGCTATGGCACGATTCATTTCTTGACGATTCGCTTCTGCAAACCAACCATACTCTGTAGCTAAAGTGTCAAGCGTCCACTTTCCTGCCACATCGCTCTGAGTCGTTATTACAGGATAAGCTCCGAGAATACGTGCTATCTCACCACATAACCTATTGGCACCGCCTATATGTCCAGATAGCACCGATATTACATTAAGTCCAGCACTATCTACACATACCACAGCAGGATCAGTATATTTATCACGGAGAGCCGGAGCAATCATACGTACACATACTCCCAAAGCTCCGATAAAGACTATTGCCTCACATTTAGCAAACAATGAGACATCAAAACTATTATAAGAAACCTGACGGTATCCTTCCAGATCGGACTGAATCTTATCAGCCAACAGTCTGCCCGTTTCGTTTAAATAAATTATCAGTTTCATACTGCTTTTAAAATAGTTATGCTGTTATGTGCATCTACTTTCAGAATATGTGTAGAGGTAATGCTGCCTTCACATCTGCCCACTGCTTCTATAAATATCCGACAGCTATCCGCACTTACAGAATTGAAGACTATCACACCGCCGGGACGAAGAAAAGTATATATCCGCTCTACCATTTCTGTTAGTCTGCCACCATGACCACCGATGAACACAGCGTCAGGCGCAGGATAAAGACTAAGATCACAGGCCATGAAATCGGCTGTCACACCATTGATACCCGGGACACCGAATCTACGACAATTCTCTTCAAGCAGATGTTTCGATTCTTCACGACATTCAAAGGCAGTTATGTCAAGATGAGGAAATTGCAATTGTGCTTCTATAGATACCGAACCAGTACAATAACCTATATCCCACATTACACTTCTATTGTAAAGATCAAGCATAGAGAGTGAAACAAGACGCACTGGCATCTTGGTTATCATATTTCTACGCCCATCAAGATGTGCAAACTGGTTCTCAGGAATACCGAAGAATCTTTGTCTCTTTTCGGTCATCTGCAATATTACGCAATTAGGCGTATCAAAATCCTTTTCAGCTGCCTTAGCCAAAGCCATAGTATTGACTCTTTCCCTCTCATTGCCGAGACACTCTCCTACGTGCATAATGTAATTATTATAACCATAGTATAAAAGACGTCTGGCTATCTCGGCAGGTGTTTTCTTATGGTCAGTCAAAACTCCGATAACAGAACGGCCCTCTATCAGTGCTGTATCGAGGTATTTCCATGGACGCCCGGTAACAGACACATTGGTCATTTCAGCATAAGGCAATAACAGTCTGTGCGCTAAAAGTTGAAGAGAATTGAACGAAGGATACACTGTTATCTGTGCTGCCGGGAACTCACGTCGCAATGTAGTGGCATAGCCGTAGAAGAGTGGATCACCCGAAGCAAACACTACAATTTCAGGTCGAGATTTATACTGAGAGAAAACATTATCAAGCGGTACCGTCACATCAATCCATTCCGCATCAGGAGGTAGGAGTGATGCAACAATTCGGTGATGTCGTTTGCCACCTGAAAACACCTTCCCAGCACTTATCACACGGCATATCTCCGGAGAGAAAAACTGATTGTAGCTGTCGGAAATTCCGATTACGATAAAATGCTGTTCAGACATCTCTTCCGGGTTTTAATAGTTTTGCGTCTGGCCAACACAGAATAGAATTAACCAACGTTGCAGCTAAATTACTTCCTCCTTTGCGTCCCTCAACAATTATTTTTGGTATTTCATGAAAGGGCTTAACCATGTGCTTGCTTTCACATACATGTACAAATCCTACTGGTGCAGCTATGATACCGCACGGTCGGGCTTTATGCTGACGTATGAGTGTACACAACTCCATAAGAGCTGTCGGAGCATTACCGAAAACATATAATGCATTAGGGTGTTCGGTCACTGCAAGGCGTATTCCAGCCTGTGTTCGGGTTATATTCTTCTCTTTGGCAAGTTCAGTAACTTTAGGGTCATTGAGATAGCATTTCACTTCTATACCCAGCCGTTGAAGAGCTCCTTTTCTTATACCAGCTGCTGCCATTGTAACATCGGTGACAATAGTACGTACACCACCTTCGGTAATAGAATTAAAAATACTTTCCACTGCATTAGTATCCGCTCTGACTATGTTTTCCATATCGAAGTCAGCAGTGGTATGTATAGCATGAAGCATAGGCCATTTGAGGCCAAGAGGAATGTCAGGATTTGACATTTCTTTCTCGATGGTACGAAAACTCTCTATCATGATTGCCTGACCTGTAGGACTTTCAGAAGGTAAGTTATCTTTATAATATCCACGAGGAGTAATCATATTCCCTTGGCCTTGATATGTGGTTGAATTTCCTATCAGTACTGTAGTAAACATATCCACATCTTCGGGCTCAAATTCTTCAAGAGTGGTCAGTTTTATTTCCTCACCCTCACGTCCAGCCTGACGAACATAGCCGACAGGTGTATGTGGACTACGTATTTCAAGAAAGATTTCTTTCAGACGGTAAAGCTGCCAGTAACGTCCTGTACTTTTGGGATTATAAACCGCAGTCACGAAATCAGCCTCAGCCGCTGCCCTTATACGCTTTTCAATCACAGACCAAGGAGTCATAAGATCACTCAACGATATTACGCAAAAATCATGTCCAACAGGTGCTCCCAACAGAGACGCTGCTTTCTGAAACGCGCTTATACCTGGAATAACCTCAACCTCTATGTCTGAACCACGCTGATACAACATCTCATAGACCAACGGAGCCATACCGTAGATACCGCAGTCACCAGAGCTTATGACACATACATCACGTCCGCTTTCTGCTATTTCAAAAGCCTTCTCAATACGTTTCTGCTCCTGCTTCATACCATTCTGCACTATCTCTGTGCCCTCTCCGAGAAGTGGAGCTATAAACGGTATATAGTAATTATAACCTACTATTATGTCAGCCTGCTTAAGAGCTTCGATAGCATGAAGAGTCATATCATTCTGACTCCCGGGTCCAATACCTATTATTGTTATTTTAGATTTCATCTCACAGAGGTTTAGGGATATTTTTATCATCGTCACCTTTAGCGGCAATAGATTTACTTCGGCGACATACAGACTTCACAGATAATACAGTACCAGCGCCCACGATTACCATACCTCCGAGCAAAAGTATCCATAAAAATATATCATGAACCCAACCAACACGGTTTATAACCGGTAGATTCATGGTATGCAATACTCTGTAACATATAGCCTGTGCCTTGGCTTTGTGGTCCATTATCCGATAGAATCCTTCATCATTCCAATAGACAGTATAATTCTCAGTCTCAGCTTTATAACCCGGATAATCTTTGGGAGTGTAAAAAATTCCATCTTTTATACTCTCTATATTTATCACAGTCTCGCCTGTCTGCCTTGCTATAATTTTACTCATATTATCTGGTGAGAAATCCAGCGGTGTGATATTATTAACAGGCAATAGATAAGTATGCTCACCTACTGTAACTTTAATAGCCTGTAAAGGATTAGCAGTAATAGTCGCTATTCCAAATCTTTCCGGAAGAAGCGAAAGGTCAACATTATTCTTAGCAAGCATGGAAGAGCCTTCCGGAAGAGGCCTCGACTTCATCATCCAGTCAGGAATCTTGGCCAGAGACATCATACCACTGAAAATAAAGGCTAACATACTGAGACCGAAAAACAGTCCCCATGAATAATGCCAACGCCATGACTTACGAGGAAATATTCTTAATCGTCGTGTACGTATCAGAAACCTTACAGCAATAATAAGTCCGAATATTACCGAAACAGTACACAAACCGGAAAGCCATATTACAGTATTACGCCACAATTCAGAGTCTCGACGTAACGGAGTTATATATACATAATGTGGTAAAGCTCCTACCCATGCCCAACGACGCCCACTCAATGTATTATGCTGCAACACCTCACCGGTCTGTGACGAAACGTAGGTATATGACTTATCAGTACCTGTTATCCGGTAAATCGGCAGATGTTTCATCAGGTTGTTAAAGGGAATCCACTTGTCTATATCACTGAGTGTATCGATTTTTTCAATTTCTGTACCGAAGCTGGTTTCTATGCTTCGGAGCTCATCAAGAGTAGGCTGATAAGCTCCTATGAGTTTATTGTCAGCTTTAATCAGAAGGTGTTTACCTGAAAATGATATACGACAATTTGAAAAAGTATCAGGCACCTCCTGCCAAAGTTTCACAAGCTGTCCCACGTCTGCCTCCGCCACTGGTGTAGTGGCAGGAGTCAAACGTGGAAAAGGATGATACAGCATTACCGCTCCCGAAATATACCATGCTATGAACATGAGTGAGAGCGGAATGCCGAACCACTTATGACAGCTGTAGAGTATATTGAATATTCTCTTCATCTGTTATTTTCAGAATGAATATCCCACACTTACCTTCCAGTTTATATCCTGTCCCGGAATCATCTGATTACCTAAACACGACACATTATAATGGCGATTAAAGAGATTATTGACCGCCACTTTATATTCTACACCGCAGTGCATCTTATAGCGTACAGCTATATCGGTGAGGAAGAATGAATCTAACTTTATACCATTAGCCAGATTGGTGTACACAGCATCTTGATAAGTCATTGACAAAGCTGCACCGAGTCCCTTTACAGGTCCGTGTGATACCTCATAATCACCTGTGAAGAAAAACTGATTTTTAGGTATGTAAGTGTAACGATTACCACGGTCTGTATTTATCTGTACATAATCGTTGGGAGCTATTTTACCTACACGGGCATTTGTGTACGCATAACCAGCAGAAAAAAGAAAATCGCGCCACGAATAACTCAAATCCACATCCATACCCTGTGAGTGCATACGGCCTACCTGACCCCTTACAGTCTTGACTACACCATCTTCCTCAAGAGTGCCAAGAGAAGTCACAACATTATTCTTGTGGATATAGAAATAAGAAGCGTTGGCAGTAAAGCCGTTCCATTCATATTTTACACCACCTTCTATCTGATAACCCTTTTCGGGTGAAAAGACCTCACCACCATCATTGGGATAATAGCGTTTGCCGTTACCGTCAATATATATGGTATTTTCATTATAAATAGTATTATTCGGCTTGAAGAAGGAACCTATTGAAGCATACACAGACAGGTCTTGTACAGGAAGATATACTACGCCCGCACGATACGAAAAAGCATGGTTCACTATACTGCTATATTCGTCTCCGGCAGGATGTGTATAATTACGGTCACCGTCTTTAAGTTGTACCACTGCCGAACGATACTTATAATAATCATAACGTCCGGAAAGCATAAACTTAAATTCCTTGCAAACATCAACCACATCTGATAAATATACCGACTGTGAAAGTCTGTCGCTAATTGATACTCTTGACAACGTAGCGAACATAGCACCACAGGAATAAGGATGATAAACTGGAATATGTGAGTTTACACCAGGACCTGTGAATTTTCCTCCTCCGAATGATGGGCGATGAAGATAATTCACTGCGTAGCCCCCAAAGTATGTATGCTTTACCGCACCAGTATAGAAATCTCCAGTCAGTTCGAGCTGATTTGAGTAGTGATAAGCCACGTGATTGAAAGCCAGTGGCGACGAGTTGACCAATGTGTCAAGATTGATATAGGTCTTCTTACCTTCACGTTCATAGTAATGTTTGTATATAGGCTCATCACTTGTAAGATAACTCATTGACTCAGTACTCTGATAGTTGATGTTATCATAACGGAACATAGCCACATCACGTAATTTGATAGCCGGACTGAACACATGTTCGTAACGTAGCTGCACATCCTGAGTCCGATTATTCAAGAAATCCGATTCATTGTTATAGCGTGCTTCCCGATTCAGACCTGGCAGTTGCTGAAACTGTGAAAGATACAATTTGCCATCAGTTGAATATATATTGTATGGCATAAGTGTCGGAAGGCCCGTATCCGTACCATAACGGTCATTAGCAAAATAATAAGTCAGCTGCAGAAAATCTCTGTCAGTAAACCATCCGGATACTGTACCATAGAGTGACAAACGGCGTTCCATATTGCTACGCCAGCCATCAGTCGAGGAAGTATAAGCAGAAGCATAGTAATTGAATGGGCCGATAAGTTTACCCGACATACCGAATAGTGCTTCACGTCCATGCCATGACGACAGACCGAGACGTGTCTGCAGATGACGTTCAGCTGTTGGCTGCCGACGAGTTATGTTGAGAACACCACCTACTACCGACTGTCCGTAAAGAGCAGAGGCAGGTCCACGTAGTAACTCAACGCTTTCAACATTCGACAGGTCATGCATAGGCATTGAAGTGATAAACGAACGTTGGTCAGCCACACCGTCAGTGGCAACAAGCTGATTAGCAAAACCACGTATATAAAATTCCTGAAAGCCACCATAGGTAGTACGCGTCTTTACAGAAGGCAGAAAACGGGTTGCATTGACAATATCAATAATACCACGATTTTCAAGAGTGGTATTATCAACACGAGTCATATTTACCGGCAGAAATTTCTCATCTACTCCGTAGGGAAGCATCGTGACACGATTATCCTGACTACTTATTATCTCAACTCCGTGAAGATGTACTACCGAGTCAGTACGTTCGGTAGCTTTCAAAGGCATCAGCCCTGTACTCAGACAGCCTGAAAAGGCTATCACCGTGTAGAAAATTTTTGATTTCATGGTGTTATTAAAAAGTTTGTAGAAATATTAGTAATTCACAAAAGAGTGTAAATCATATACTATCTGTTCTACGGGAATAGCCAGATGGCAACCTGTAACGGAAGAAGTAGCATGATCTGACTGCACCGTAATTTGCAGGGGTAGAGAAAGTTTAAGTAAGGATCGAAGTACCCTATTGTCGATGTCCTGTAGAATCTTGATTTTTTCCAGTGGTTGTCGTGCATGTGAGGCTTCATCAGGTGCTTCGATATGCAACAGTACAAAATCATACCGCTGAAGAGCTGTGATGGCTGCCTGAAGTTTAGCTTCATAATCTGTTGAAGCATTACCGGTAGCACCTTTGACTTCGATTACCTCCATACCTACAGCCTTAGCTATCCCTTTGACTACAGGCACAGCCGTGACGACTGCACCGTCAATGGTAAAAGGCACTACAAAGGCTTGTCCAGCTCCCCAAAGAGCTATTCCATTAATCTTTCCGACAGAGGGAAGCGAACGTGCTTGTGTTATAAATCTATTTAGAAGGTGTACAATTTCCTTATTCGTACCGCTGACTTGCAGCAAGTCAAGCGATGAGCCTACAATCTTATGTGGTGGTATGGCACAGATTTGAGAGCTAACGTTAGGTATCACCATCAGACTGCGATAAGTACCTGTATCATATACATTAAATCTTTCGTCTGTAATTGTTCTTAGATTCTCCACATAAGTCGCTGTTTCCACTTTATCGGGATTGCCAGCAGAATGAGAAGTTAACCGTTGTCCGTCATGGCTTATTAAATTGCAGCGTAGACATAAGTCATCATGACCAGTCTTTATTCCGTTGCCCAGTGCTTCAAACCATGCACGTGAGCATAAATCAGGAGTAATCCGATAACCGAGCTGAGTCAATAAGGCTGTATCAGTAGCTGGTTCCACACCTTTCGGTACACTACATACCCAGCGAGATGTGCCATGCTGCCGCATATAGTTTAAGGCACTCATATCAGCACACTGAGCTGGTGTTCTGTTTCCGAGTGAGATAACCGGTTCATCGTCCATGCCATCTATGATTATTAGCAATCTTTTCATAATTTACTTTTGAGCATTAGAAAACCGTCAACCATATCAAGCAATTGGTCTATAGAAGTTACCATATAACCGTTTACCCTGTAGCCCTCACCTGAGGTTTCAATAATTATCGTCTGGTCACCGTCACAACCAGCAGCAATGCCACGGCGTGCAAGAGCCTTACGCACCATATTGCAACGAGGTCCGTTACCACTGAGATACACAGACTCTGTCAACTCATGACATATCTTGAAAAGCCCACTTTCAATATCGAATATCACACCGTCACGACGGAAATATTTACTCATATCTCCGTTAAGAGCAAGATCCTCGGGCGTCCCAATTGTCACTCCGTGAGGTTTATCAATTAGCCATACTCGGTCGGCAATCTGGAGAGCAAGTTCCAAATCGTGGGTTGAAAGAAACACTGTCTTATCTTTCTCACGTGCCAGACGCTGAAGCAACTGCATTATCTCGACTTTACTCGGATAATCAAGAAAAGCTGTCGGTTCATCAAGAAATATTACAGGTGTCTCCTGTGCAAGTGATTTAGCAATCATTACTTTCTGCCGTTCACCATCACTAAGAGTTTGTATCATTCTATCACACAGATTACCGATATTGACCAACGAAATCGCTTCGTCTACGACTCTACGGTCATATTCGCTCATTTTACCCCAGAAACCAGTGTAAGGGCTACGTCCCATACCTACCAGTTCTTTCACAGTCATATTGTTGATATTTAACCGTTCGGTCAATACAACACCTATGACCTTTGCCAATTCAGCATCGGTATATTCAGAAAGCAATCTTGACTCAATCGATATACTGCCGGCAAGCGGAGGCAAAAAAGCTGTAAGTGTTTTCAGCAGAGTAGATTTTCCGGCTCCGTTCGGACCTAACAGACAAGTAAGCTCGCCTGAATATAAAGCAGCGTTTATATCACGAGTAATCACTATATCACCCTTCTTGCTCCTGTAACCTGTCACAAGATTCTCCACACGTATAGTTTCCTTATGCCGTCTTGTCATACCTCACTTTTCCTCTTATCAAACAGTACCCACATCACAACTGGCGCACCTATCAGCGCAGTTACCGAATTGACCGGCAACGCACCTTCAAAACCGGGTAAACGCGCAATAAGATTACACAATAGGGCCAGCGAAGCTCCTCCCAACATAGAAGCGGGAAGTATCACGGCATGATTGGAAGTCTGAAACAGGCCACGGCATATATGCGGCACAGCCAGTCCGAGAAAGACAACCGGCCCGCAATAGGCTGTAACTACAGCAACTAAAATACCTGAACTGGCTATCACCAGCAAACGTGCCCTCCTGATGTTCAAGCCTAAGTTACGTGCATACGAGTCACCGAGAAGAAGAAGGTTGAGCGTCTTTATGAGGAAGAATGACAGAGGCAGCAAAATACACATCAAAACGATAAAGACCGTAGTCTGACCGCCTGATACTCTTGCAAAGCTACCGAGACCCCATATTACGTATGCTCGTATATCCTCCTCAGCACTGAAAAATTTTAGAACTCCGATTATAGCGTTAGCTATATAGCCTATCATCACACCCATAATAAGTAGGGTCACGTTACCTCTTACTTTACCGGCTACAAAAGCTATAAGAGCCATTATCAGCAGTGAACCGAAGATAGCCGAAAAAGTTATCGTCACCTCTCCTATGACTCCAAGTTTACTCAAAGCCACACCGCCAATACTACCAGACAACAAAACTACAAACGCAACTCCCAGACTCGCGCCCGAACTGATACCCAGTACTGACGGCCCAGCCAACGGATTACGGAACACGGTCTGCATCAGAAGGCCACTCACTGCCAATCCAGCTCCAGCCATAGCGGCAGTGAGGGATTGTGGAAGACGCGACTTCATGATGATGTTGGTCCATATAATATTATCTTCGTCATTTCCTGACAGTATCTCTATAATGCTGCTAATAGGGATACTGACCGAACCTAAAAGAAGATTCAGTGCAAAGAATAATACTATTGACAGTCCGGAAAGAATCATCAGGACAGCGGTTTTACTTCGGTTCATTTCAACAGATGATAATAACCAGGCGTATGGTCGAGCAATATTTCGGGGTGAAACACATAGATGAAGTCTGCCAACACAACTTCCGGCTCTACAGGCATACGTTCATAGAAAGGTACTTCCTTCATATTACAGTAGATGACTCCATGTT
Organism: uncultured Sangeribacter sp.; assembly: GCA_964400325.1. Lineage (GTDB taxonomy): Bacteria > Bacteroidota > Bacteroidia > Bacteroidales > Muribaculaceae > Lepagella. Next base: position 30,576 of record CAYNUE010000019.1, read on the forward strand.
TTTTCCATGCATCAAAATCGGTGTAACGATTATCTTGCTCTTTAAGCACATCATAACTGTAATCGCCTTCAAAACTATTGACGATACGCCAGTAATCAGCATGAGCAGCATTGGTGTACACTGTTTCATAATCCAGTGTCACACCGCCTGAATCCTGATTGTCTTTCAGGAAATAATCACCACCAGCATCTCTGAACAATTGAGCCAGAAAACTCTTTCCACCGACCGCATACCAGTTACCGCCACGCATCTCGCCACTGAATACTGTCGGTCTCTTTGTCACCGTATCAGCCATAGCTTTCAGACTATTATAGCGCTGTTCTATACCAGCAAACTCAGCATTGGCTTCAGCCGGTTTCCCGGTAAGCAGACCTATGACCTTTATCCACTCGGCCTGACCAAGCGGACTGAGTTCTTTATAACCCAAGTGGGGAATCATCGGAATATCAACATTGCGTATTGCGTCATAACCACCACGTTTGAAGGGAGAGATAAAAATCACATCTGGATTGATAGCCATGATGACTTCGTTATCGAAATTGCCTTCAATACCTATTTTATGAGTCTTACCCTCTTTCAGTTGCTGATTCATCTTTTCGTTATGAAGATGTCGTGTGCTTGTTATGCCTACTACTTTTTCGGGTATGTCGAGTTTGAGAAAGTTAGACAGTTGCAACGAAGTCATGCAGATTGCCGATTCTATTGGTATATTAACTATTCTATATCCTTCAGGCACAACACCTTTATAATCCTTATTGACAAGAGCAAAATGAAATTGCTCGGCCTCGCGATTCTCAGGGTCATTGATGTCAAGCAAAGTCATGTCGTCGGCATACGTCACATTAAAGCCTTTCGCATATTGCGGATAAATATGCTGCACTGAGTCTGTTACAGTAAGGACATCTTTGTTGACAGCGCTACTACCTTTACCATGACCACATGAGAATAAAAATGCCGACGACATGGTAAGACCACAGACTGTCATGGACAATAGTCTAAATTTTCTTGTTTTCATGATGTTGTAAAATCTTAAGTTTTCTGAATTTACGACCCAGATACTGCACTCCGAGCCACACCGAGGTAAAACAAAACACCATACCTATCACGCATACAATCCAGATACATAATTTCCATACAATAGGATGACCTGCGAAAGGACGCAGATTCAGATAATGTATTCCACTGAAAAGGATGCGTCTGGCTATCTTATTACGGTTGAGATATGTCACATCTCCGTCATACGGGTTAATGTAAAACAGAGTGCCGTCATCATTAGCCACACTTATTTTATACACAGGTAATGGAGCTTTGTCAGTAAGCGAAAAGTAATGACTGTCATACTCTTTCAGCTGTTCCAGCTTTATGTCATTATCATCACCTAACAGATTTCTTACTGCTGTTTCTGCTTCTTCCGGAGTAATAAACAGTGGCACAGGTTTAGCATATCTGGCATCAAGAGTAAACACAGCATCGGGAGTCACGACCTCACAGATAGGTACATTACCAATACGGCCAAAGCTCAGTGACCTCATCGCCGGATACTCATGTTTAAGGACCGAATAACTGAGTTGGTATTCATCAAATGGCAACATTCCCCTACCCCATAGTTTTGACTCCGATACGTATTCATCGCCTTTGTAATCTACAAGCCATTTGGGTACCTTCTGCATCGAGAATATACCGCTTATACTCCATGCTATAAGAGGAATGGCAAAGACAAGTCCAAGAGTGAAGTGCAGTCGTAACATACGTTTCCGAAATGGATTCTTCCATTGGCCAGTTTTACGCCTGTAACGTATCCACACGTACAGTCCTACATAAATACCCGATACAGAAGCTATCAAACAGAGAAATCCACCTGCCAACAACCATTTTTTCCAGACATCGACATCTTTTCTTATAGCCGGAAAATAAAGTTTATGCGGTATGGCACCTATCCAAGCCCAGAATCTTGATTTACGGTCCGTAACCTGAAGTACTCTTCCACTCTCAGCTCCCACATAGACTTCGCTTCCATCACTGAAGTAGAATTTATATATAGGCAGTTCTTTGATATAACTACTATACATAATCCACTGGTCACGTTCGTGCAAGGTGTCAACCTTAGCCACATCAGCTTTAACCCATTTTCGAGCCTCTACCTCAGCAAGAGCGAAATCCGCTTTCCTAAGGGTTTCACCTCCTACACCTTCCAGGACAGACGTGTCACGGGTAGCCCACTCCACAACTGTCTGACCATACCTGGTCTTTACACTCAGTGTTTTCAGACCGTCAGGCAAAGAGTCAGGTATTGGATTGGCGGAAGGTAGAGGCGAAGCGATTTCAAGAGCCTTGTGACGGTCAAGGCGTGGAAATCCATGGTAGATCAACACTAAACCCGTGAAAAACCACATAAAGAAAAACGCTGCTATAACAGTGCCGCTAACGCGGTGGATTGTAAAGAATATCCGGTGTATAGTGTTCATCTTCTGTAAAAATAAAAGCTTAGTTTTTTAGCGGTCAGCTACATAAGTTATGCGGTCAAATCCGAACCCTTCTTGAATCTGGGCTCCTTTGACCATATTGGTTGACCTTATGTCATACACATATATCGTAGGCAGCTCCTCTTTAGGATTGGTACCTATGTAGACCTTACCGTTCAAGACAAACGACCTCTGTGCGAACGTACCTTGAGAATACGGCAGATTCTTGCCCTCATACTTGAATTCAGTAGCTATGTCCGAAGGTATGTCAAGCATACAGTAGTACACATTATAGTTATTACCCCAGCCCTGATTCTTGTCATTTGGATCAATCACTACTCCACAATGTTCGGGGTCTTGAATACAGAGTACCAGTTTATTCTGACCCATATAGTCTATGGTCAGAATCTTGCCACGGTCAGGCGTACCTGAGGGGTCGGTGCGGAAGCCCTCATAGCTTGGGTCAAAGTCCGTCTCATTATGATTGATACGGAAGATACGTCCGTATTGCTGGGTGCTTGAACTAAAGCCGTCAAGGTGATAATTGCAAGCTATATACAGATTGTCGTTATTATCAAAAGCCATCTTGTTCTGCAACAGCTCACCGTAGGCTGTACCGGCCATTACAACATCTTTAGTCTCGTGAGCTATAGTAGTGATTTCCATTGTTGAAGCATCAATAAAGGCTGCATAGAAACCATCAAACGCAAAAGCCGATTGAGCATAAAAGTAGATAAGCTTATTATCCGACTTACGGTAACCTAACAGACCCGAAGTCGTGAGAGCGTTTATACCACTCATTTCTGTAAGGTTAAATTCACCTTCATCAATTATGGTCATGTTGTCTGTATCAAGTTTGGTCCAGAGAGCTTTGGTTTTATCGCCGTCTGAGCTCATTATCACCAGCGTATGATTATCAATCCATGCGTGACAGTAACGATAGGCACGGTACACATTCTTTTCAAACGGACGACGTGCTACAGTCACCAGACCCTGATTGGTAATTTGATACTTACCGAAACAATCACCCGTAGGAGGAATCTCATAATAATACTGTCCCTTTGAGATGATTTCCTGATCAAGTTTACCTGTGATGTCACATCCACTGTTCTCAAAGCTTATCACCTCAGGAGTTTCGAGTGAATTGACATTCTTCACCAGATAGGCCGTACCGTTACTGGTACCAGCAGTTACCCAGACGTCAAAATGTACGTCTTTTATTTGTGCTCCACCAATATCTTCCAGCTCGTCATGATTCGAGCACGATACCAAAGACAGCATACACAAGGCAGCCGTTACATACGAGAATTTCATCTGTACTTTTGTTAATTATGATTAGAATTAAAGTTGTGGTTCATATAAATCAGCCTTAGGAAGCGGCCAACACGCGAGATATGTCATTCGAGAAATATCCTCAGCTTGAACATTATCGAACGTCCAGGTTTCTGTAGTTTATAGTTATCGTAGAGAGTACGGTCAAAAATATTTTTCACTTCCAGAGTTACATTATAGCGTTCTTTAGCCATGAATAGGTAAGAAACAGATTTTGGTCAACCTGTGTGGGAATCTTTGATTTACTCGATAAACTGCCATAACCTTCCCATGTCAGGAAAAACCAATGTACATACTGAAGCGAGTAGCCAACACGTAAGCGGTCATGTGGAAAGAATAACTTGCGGTGTATGAAGGTTGCTTCACTGTTACCATAAAGCCAAGGTCTATTCGGGATACGGTTCTTGTAGGTCACTGAAGGCTTACCGTCACTTCTGGTAGCGTTCATGTCGCGACTCACCGAATAGCTCCAGTTAGTCATAAGATGTAAAACATCACTGAAATGATAGGATATTTCACCTTCAACACCCTTTACTGACACCTTCGAAATATTATTATATACTGACAGACCAGTATTCTCATTGGTCACCAGATGAATCATATCGCGCACCTGTCGCAGATACCCTCCTGCTTCATAGTACAGAGAGTGTACGCCACCGAAAGAAATGTTACCGAACAGACCTATATTGAAATTGCCGGAATTTTCAGGACGCAAGGACATATTGGCCACAACAGTAGTGCCATTACCAAGTAGCTCACGTGAGAGTGGAAGACGTACAGCATGTTCAGCCGAGGCTTTTATCTGAAGCCATTCCATAACATTGAATCGTGACCCTATCCCATACCCTGGATAAGTCTTAACTTTCTTCTCCTGCGTATCTTCATTCCAGCGGTCTGTCATTTGCTTTATTTCAAGACCATCCAAATACAGTTTTCCGAAAGCTGTGTTCTGCATACGTCCGTTGATAAGCGACTGGGTATATGAGAGGCTGGCTATATGTTTGGAAAGCACATCTTTTGATGGCTCGAAGTCTTTATCTAAAGTATCGTAGCTACGGTTACCACGTATGTTAAGTGAATAGTTGAGATTTAGGGTGTGGAAAGTTGCAAAATTATAGTTGAAGTTAATACGACCAGTCACAAGAGGACGGACATAGTGTCTTATGGATTTGGCGCCTCCGGTTATCTCATTACGTTGCGAAACGATGCGGTTACCGTTCCAGTCATACTTGTAATAGGCCGTATCCACAGTTTGGGCGTGGTCAGAAGTATATGATACCTCAGCGTTCAGAGTGAGTCCGTCAGTGAGTAGATTATTTTTCAGATAATGTCCTGAGACACTCCATGAATGACTTTTTCTACGTGGCTGACCATATACGATAGCCTGTACCGAACCAGTCTGTATTTCTTTGTCTATGTTGGCATAAGTGCCGCTTACAGTCAGACGATCTGCCCAAGACTTATTATCTATCCTACACTCAAGTCCAGCCTGTAATGAACGGTAAGCATCATGAAATCTCCGTCGGTCGCAGACTATGTATCTATCCAATTCCTTATCCCACACCTCAACATCTTTCATCATGTAGTCATTCTTTGAATAACCGAAACTTAAAGATGGACGTATCATCAGACTGGTATGAGATTCGGTAGCTAAAGCTGAAACATCTGCTGTATAAGTACCGTACGAACCTGCGGCTACTGAGGCATCAAGATAGCGTCTGCGATTACTTTTGGTAATTATATTGATAGCGCCACCCATAGCATCTGTACCGAGAAAAGCCGGAACCACACCCTTGTATATGTCAACACGTTCTATCTGATTGAGAGGCAAATCGCCCAGAGACACTTCTGAACCCCTTACCTCCATAGGTATGCCATCTATAAAATAGCGTATAGCACTTCCTGACAATCCGTTGAGCGACACATCAAAATCTGCTCCCAAGCCCCCTTCAGTTCTTATTCTCACTCCAGCCGTACGACCCACTAAGTCAGCCAAAGTAGCCGTCGTATTGGTATAGGCACTTACGTTGATAGAGTTGACTGTAAATTCACTTTCGCGCAACTTCTGTTGTTGACTCTTACCAATTACTGTAAGCGTTTCAAGTTCTTTTATATCATCATTTTCCGTCTGAGCATGACTCGTTACATATGTAACACTGTCTGGCTGCATGACATTATCATCAATGTCACGTCCGGCTGCAACGATAGCAGTGTTGCTAACTGTCAGGCTAACACCTATCGTAAGGATAATATACTTTAATTGCGCTTTCATATCGGTTGATATTTGTCGGTCTGCCGTACATGAAGCGCAACTCTGCTCCTGTAGTGGCCGCATATAGCACTACGCAGCCAGACTACAGGATTTGTTGTCTTGTTGTTTTAACAGCCCGAAAACTACAAAACTATATGTTGTTATGGCAGGTCTCCTGACTTATCCTGCTCACAGGCGCCTTCCCATCGGTCAAACCGACAGTGGCATTATGCCTATGAGTTGTGATAGGAATTACAGTAGCGGGTCTGTTCCGGATTCTCACCGGATTCCCTATTAATCGCGTTGCCGCGAACCACTAAAAATTACAGTCAGTATAAGAATTTATATATTTTCCATGATGTATGATTTTTTACGGCTCAATGCATCTGGTACAGGCGCAGCGAAGGCAGCTTTTACATGGTCGATATAAATATCTTGTATTTCACTAAGCTGCCCCAAGCCTTCAAGAATAGCTGAGATCTTGAAACCTTCACCTTCCAAATGTTCGCGCCATTCCTCGCCGATATCGTTGCGTGCATGGTCACCGGCTACAAACATGAATGGTACAAGAGTTACATTTCTGACACGCTCCGCTTTCAGACGGGCAAGAGTTGTGTCGTATGTAGGATAACCTTCGATTGTAGCGACATGAAAAGCCGGATTACCGTCAGCAGAGAACATATAGTCAATCTGTGAATATATGGCATTGGCAGGTGTAGAAGTGCCATGACCTATAAGAACGACGGCAGACGATTTGCCGGCATACTGTCCATAGCGTGCCGTCATAACACCCACTACTCTCTCACAATCCTCAATCGAATAGAGTAATGGACGCCCTACCCTTATATCATCAAAAAACGGTGCCATCAGCGCAGCTTCGTTACGAAGCACTTCAGCTTCGATACCATCTATGACGTTAGTACCTTGAACCACGACATGAGTAAATCCGTCGGCTGCCAAACGCAATAACGCTTCTTTAGGAGTATATTTCAATATACCGCCTTTCTTGAGACGGTCTATTATTATACGTGAGGTGTAGGCTTCAACAACTTTCACATCTGGGAAACTTTCCTGTACCTTAGTATTAATCGCATCTATGGTAAGTACCCTTGTATCATCGAATGTGGTACCAAAATGTACCATAAGTATAGCTGTACGCTCTTTCGGACAGTCGTTAAAATCAATTGCTTTCATACCTGTGACAGACCATAAAAACACAACTATAAGAATAAGATGTTTCATAATGAGAGATTTTAAGCATATCCTCCCGGGTACCAGTAATGTCCCGGGAGGACGTTCAGAAAACAAAGAAAACTATTATATACTTCACAGTATAACCTATGTCTTATTTGAGATTCTCCACTACTCTGATTTGTTCAAAGTAGTAGCCTGGTGCCATAGTGGCACCAAGAGAAGTTTTACCTGTATTGACATCATATATGTAAATCTGCGGTTTTTGACCTTCGGCATCGACTCCTATATATGCCTTATGATTCACGTAAGCCATACGAGATGAAAAGCGACCACTGCTATAGGCCAGACGCTGACCATTATAAGTGACAGGCGTGGCTACTTTTGTCACCACATCGATTATAGTATAATAATGACTGAAATCGTCGATTCCGGTACCTATCTGATCCTCACGTGCGTAGGCCATAACCTTATTATCGCCTATATACATCACTGAGATAAGTTTGCCGTCAGCGGTAAAACCATCATAATTCCGGTCGAAGGTAGTAGCGTTGGCCGGTATCTTCAGCAGATGACTTTGCTCATTACCGTTAGTATCTGTAGTCACACAAGCTATATAGAGATTGTTGTTACCATCAATGAAGGTAGTGGTCTGAAGTAACTCACCGTAAGCTGTGCCCACCATCTCGCAATCCATGAAACATGGTGTGGCACTTTCAACAGCCATAGTAGCAGGATTGATGACAGCCGTCATCATAGGCGACACACGCTGACCACGTTTACCACCACTCTTAGCATAATAGAAATAGAAAAGTTTATTGTCCGAAGCACGATAATTCAGAATACCCGAAGTAGTGTATATCTCTCCTCCTTCCGGCATCTTAATATCAAGTGTACCCTCAGAGATGATAGTCATGTCATCAGCATTGAGCTTGGTCCATATAATTTTATTACCATCTCCGTTCGATGCCATGATGACAAGAGTGTTGTCATCAATCCAGGCGTGTGTATATTTACGTGTCGAATAAGTATTGGTCTGAAAACGGCGTTCCTTAATTACCTCCACTTTATTATCCTTGATAATATACTTGGCGAAACGGTCACCCGACACAGGTACCTGATAGTAATATGCCCCTTTAATAATGGTTTCAAGCGACAGCAGTGAATTAACTTCAGTGCCAGTACCTTGAAAAGTAATTTCTGGCTGGTCAGCATCGAGTGTTTCTACGCTACGCACAAGGGTCTGCACATCGCGTCCCATACCGCCATGGCGGTCAAGCGCCACCCAAAGGTCAAAATGATAATCCTGAGTGACAACCGAGTTATCAGTATTATCGGGTTCGTCAGCATTCTTGCACCCTGTCATACCAAAGGCCATGAACAGAGCCATGAATGATAACAGTAAAAATTTAATCTTTCTCATGGTATTTATAATTGGTTAATTGATAAAAATTCTGAATTTAGCCGCAAAACTACGACCTGGTTTCTGAAGCATATAATTGTCGTATGCCAGCCGGTCAAACACATTCTTACATTCCAGCGCAACGTTATATCTTCCGCTTCTCCAGGAGTAGGAGATAGAGAAATCGGTAATATTTTGGGTAGGAATACGAGCTTTTGACGAAGTGGCCCCAAACGTTTCCCAGTTGAGATAATACCAGTGGATATACTGATATGCCACTTCAACTTTAAGTCTGTCAACCTTAGTAAATAATTCATGGAAAGTATAAGAAGCTTCAGCATTACCAAATATCCACGGACGGTTAGGCACACGGTTTCTGTAGGTAGCTGATGGGTTGCCGTCAGTCTTATACTTTTTCAAGTCGCGTGCGTCACACCAACTGCCGTTCAGTGCAAGTTGCAGCCTACTATTCCACAAATATGACATCTCAAAATCAATTCCCTTTACGGCTACTGCTGGTTCGTTGACATATTGCATCATGCCCTCACGTTCTGAAACTGTAGCACGTATGTAATTCTGTACATGACGTATAAATCCGTTTGCCTCATAGCTTAACTGACTTATGTCACCGAGCTGAACATTACCAAAACCACCAATATTATAATTGTTGCTTGTTTCCGGACTCAAAGAAAGATTAGCATACACTGTTGTACCGTTGCCTAAAAGTTCACGCGACAGCGGAAGGCGCACACTATGTTCGTATGATGCCTTGACCGAGATTGGCTCGCATATTGTATAGCGACTGCCGACACCGGCACCCAGATAGCTTTTAATAGCGTGCGGTTCTATTTTAGAAGCTCCGGTAATTGTGGAATTATCAGTCTGTTCTATTGAAAGCGAATTAATATAATCCTTGACAAAATATGAAGTCTGCCATCTATTATTAAATAATGATTGTGAATAAGTCAATGATACTATATGCTTGCTTATCACATCATTTGAGGGCTCAAAAAATCTGTCTACCTCATCATGACGCTTGTTACCACGACGATTAAACATGTAATTAAGAGCAAATACATGATGCTCGTTCAGTCTGTAATCTGCACTGACACTGACTATGGACAACGGACGTTTAGCTACACGTATGGTTCGTGCCTTATTGCTCATTTCATTACCCAACGAGGGCAACCACGTTCCGTCCCATGAGTATTTACGGTAGGCCGTATCAACTGTTTCACCATGATTCCATGTATGTGACACGAGGCCACGGATTGAAACATGCTCCCAACGTTTGGCATAGCGTGTTGAAATAGCAAATGAATGTGCATGTCGACTTGCTTCGCCATAGACCTTATTCTGCATGGCGCCTGTCTGAAGTTCCTTGTCAAGTTTGTTGTAAGATATTCCTGCGAAGAAACGGTCTGCCCATCTGACATTGGTAACACCTGCTTCTATCTGCCCGAAAAGAGAAAAATAATCATCATGGAATCTGCGTTGTTGTGTGAATATATAACGGTCCTGCTCTTCGCTCCACACTTCAACACCTTTCATCATGTAGTTATTCTTTGAATAATTGATGCTGAATACAGGTTGCACTACTAACGAAGTACGGGGTATAAAGTACTGTCCAGTCAGATTACCGGAATGAGTGGAGAAAGAGGCGATACCGTAAGAGGCATCAAGAAAATTGCGCCGCTGTCTTTTCGTGATGATATTGACGACACCACCCAAAGCGTCTGAACTAAGATGTGAGGGTATGACACCTTTGTACAATTCCACACGTTCCACTATATTCAGGGGTACATTATCTAGTGTCAATCCTTCACCCTTTGTTTCCAACGGAACACCATCAATGAAGTAGCGTATTGAATTACCTGACATTCCATTTATAACCAAATCAAACTCCGAACCTGCGCCACCCTCACGTCTCACTTTTACACCGGCACTACGGTCAACTATGGCATCAAGCGTAACCATTTTGTTGAGACTGGGAGCTATCTCGATAGCATTTATGGAGAAGGCACCCTCTTTAAGTTTTCTGGCTGTACTCTTGCCGTAGACTTTTATTTCCTTAAGTGTAGATACATTGTCGCCAACGGAGCTTATAGTATCATTCTTTATCTTTTCTCCCGCTTTAGGATTAGAGCCAACGACCGGTTTATCTGATGCTCCATTGGATAAGGCATATACTACTAATGCCCCCTGTGAAGACAGGCGGCACACAAAAATCAAAAATGTAATCAAGCAATGCCTCATGATGGTTTACTGCCAGAAGGTTACTATTGAGGCGATATTACACAGCAAACCATACTACACCTTCCTTACGAAAGGCGAATGACTGTTTTGTGGTAATATAACCCGAAAACTACAAAACTATATGTTGTTATGGCAGGTCTCCTGACTTATCCTGCTCACCGGCGCCTTCCCGTCAGTCTGACAGTGGCATCATGCCGATGAGTTGTGGTAGGAATTACAGTAGCGGGTCTGTCCCGGATTCTCACCGGATTCCCTATTAATCGCGTTGCCGCGAACCAAAACGTGCCGCAAAGGTACAACTAACTTTTGAATTTGCAAAAATTTTTCAATAAATCTAAAAATGCCGGAAGAATCCCTTAAGGCTCTCCCGGCATTTTCCATTATAGATATATTAGGGACTTACTTGCGTATCACCACTTTACTTGTCTTAACAGTACCGTCGGACATAACTGCACGACGCAGCACTACTGAACCGGCTACAGGGCCTGACAGGCGACGTCCGGCAACATCGAAGTACTCTTCAGATACCACACTTGCAGCTTCATTGACCTTATCGATACCGCTGCCAGGTGCCTCGACAGTTACAATCTCACTTTCGCCACGTACACCGTCAGCGATATAAAGGGCACGGATACCTATTGTGGCAATATCTTGGTTGCGGAAAGCTATACCGTGGAAGTTGCCTGAAGCGTAGAGATCGTCATCATCAGACAAAGAGGCTGGTATATCAGTTATTGACTCGATACCGAAATTAGCCAGGCCAGGGAACTCCTCAACAGTCAGCGGATAGAGTTCGCCGTTGATAAATACGTTGTAATAGATGTTATTATCCATAAGCATCTGTCCTTCATTGTTATCGGCAAAGAGTGTAAATTCGATGCAATAAGAGTAGTTAGGATCAAATTGGCTTACAGAGTATATGTCATCAATCTGCGGTGCTATCGGAGCATAATCAGTAATCTCACCCTGGCTGTATATACGGTTTACTTCGTAGTATTCACAAGGTGACACGTTGGTATTGCCGAAGTTGAAGAGCATTACAGCAAAATGATCTTCTTCATTTATAGGGGTGTAGACATTAGTCTCAGCATCATAGCGCATTCTGAGGGGTTCGTCGGCGAAGTTGATTGAAATCATGTTTGACTGCCAGCTGTCATCATAATACTCATATCCATCACCATTCATCATGAAGATGTAATAGTTGTAGAACTGACCCATGAACTGATTAGTCGGGATACTTAGTATCTGTGTTTCGGCATCAAAGCTACCTTTGATTACGGCATCAGGCATAGCTAACGATATACCTTTCAGGTAAGCGTCGCTACCGTCAAAACCGATAGCCATAGGACGCAGTATGGTGTGATCCCAGCCAAAAATCTCATCAGCCAAAACGTAGGTATAATCGTATTTTATTCCTTCGGGCACTTCAATCTTTTCAGCCTTAAAGGGTTTTAATATCAGCTGGTACTCACCGAATCCCTGCCAATAGCCTTCGCTGTTGACCACACCAAGCATATAGTCGTCAAGCATGACATAGTAGCCGTCTTCATCTTTCTCGAAAGTGATGGTACGGGTATCTTCAGCCGGCACAAAGGTCACTACATAGTCGTCGATACCGATTTCTATCTCAGCATATTCCAGCACTTCAGCATAGAGGTCAATCACCCCCATCTCCTCATCTTCGATACGGTACAGAGGCTGCGGAAACTCAAAGGTTACTCCCTCGTCAGTAAGTTTGCCTTTGATATAAGTGTCCCATTGCAGACGGCTCATAGGATTCTTAAGATAGAAATCGCCATCTTCGGTCACTACGGCCTCGTATGCCAGACCGTCCCACTCGTCTTGCATCACCTCGCCATAGTCAACAAAGAAAGACAACGAGCTACCGCACATTGTCAATGTTTCTCCTGCCGGTGGATTGGTGATAACGTTGAAGTCATCTGCTTCACGGTTCGGTGCCTTGCGAGCAGTCAGTGACTCTGCCGGCAATTTACCGAACACCTTTGCGCGGTCTGACTTCATACCACCTGCTGCGTTACCATCAGCACGGAACGATAGGCCCTTACCGGCCATCTCAAACGCCGAAGGCTCTGCCGCCTTCGGGTTCACTGTGTAAGCATTCGCCGCCATCACACCGGCCAATGCCACTCCCATAATAGAGTAAAATCTCTTCATGTTAAGTTGGTTTGTTAAATTAGCAATTATTGAACATTAAGCTTAATTAAGCTCGTAAAAATCAATCTAAATCTTATCCTGCTCCCCTCCGCCACATTAATGACTCAGATATTTATCTGGCAAATGAAAGGAGGCTATAACCTTACCTACTACCCTATTCACAGGATGAATAGAGAGATGCACCACTTTATCCTGAGTATTATAAGTCGTAGATATTATTACGCTTCTATCTTTAACATCAGCATTCGGACAGTTAATGAATACCTCTTCATAACGCGGTAAGCGCAGAGTGACAAAATCATCTATAATAAATTCATCACCAGGATATTCTGGTAATTTTCTAATCAACTGAAAAGAGTCAGATTCCAATAGATTTTTCACAACCTCAATCAATCCAGAATCGTAATTGACCACACACCAAGCTCTGCGAATCTTATAAGCCGGATACCCCTCCACAACATGGTTCTTACGGATTACCAATACCACAGGAAAGCTACAAGCATCCTCAGCTGTAAATGTCTTGGTAGAAAAAATCACGTCGTTGTTATAAATACCGCAAAACCGCATAGACTCACCGTCAACAATAAACAGATTATAGTCAGACAGCTCAAGAATGCGCCCCTGTGAGTCCTTATATTGAATCATATCAAGCCCCCACACCCGAGTAGTTTGTTCAGCCTTATGACACTCATCTTCTGAACCAGCGACTGCCACATTCAGCACACTGTATTCCTTCAACGCCCTATCTATAATATGCCTACGTGCTCTTCTTCTTGACACAACAGTCACAACAACTGTAAAGACAAAAAGAAGAACAAAGACTGCTATCAATATGTATATCACTAACATCATGGAACAAAAACGGATTGTATGGTGTCAATATGTAATTTTACCATAAATTTATCAATATTATTCGAAAACCATGAAGTCAATAACTTCAGAAACATCATCAAAGTAAGTATATAAACAAAATACTCCGAATATGCTTCATTCTCAAATATAAACAGAAAACTTAACCAGAGGGTGCACCCGATATCAATCAGTATGGCACAAAAGAAGAATAACAGATTTACATTAAACTGAGCTTTCAGATGTTCAAGAGCTTTATCAAATAACCCTAAAAAACATTCCAAAAGAAACACAACATAAATGTATAGAACAGCAATAAAGAATGTACCATGCTCAAGATACACCCATACCATGTTATGAGAGGTGAACTCTCTTCCACACAACAAGAGTCCTATACTCCATAAAAGAGTATAAAGCAACGGAACTATATGTCTACGTGCAAATTGACTCATCTACTCAAATATGATAAATCTGGTTCACCAACTATATAAGCTTATAGATATTACATTTAATATGATTTCAGTTGCAAAGATATATATTTTTTAATAGATGTATTATTAATTCCACAATAAATATACAATAAAAAAATTCCGAAGCCTACAGCTCTTTCATTTCTTTTAAGTTCTGTGTCGTTCTGTGTTTCAGTTCCTGTGTCGTTCTGTGTCCCCGGTGCGACGTTCCAGCGAGCAAAGCGAGCCCAGTTCCGTGTCGTTCCTTTATGGTCTGACTATGGAAGATGGTATCATGATTAGAAGTACGACATGTATAAAACATCGAAGGCGCCTGTCCTCACGGACCGACGCCTTTGTATTTCCATAATACTTTCTAACTAACCTAACATCATGAAACGAAGAAAACTGTTGACTGTCCTATCAATCTGTTTTCTGTCTTTATAACATCAGGCAAGAGTAAAAAGTTCTGAAGAAGGATTACAATTTTGCTTCTGAGACATTTTTATTGATAATTTGCCTATATCTATACCCTCTCAGTTATAAGCGATTCTTGTACATATCTTCGTAGTAGCGTTCGTAGTCACCTGAAGTGATGTTATCCATCCATTCCTGGTTGTCGAGGTACCAGCGTACGGTCTTCTCAATACCTTCCTCGAACTGGAGCGACGCTTCCCAACCCAGTTCTGACTGGAGCTTGCGTGAGTCGATGGCATAGCGCATGTCGTGGCCAAGACGGTCAGTGACGTAGGTTATCAGTTTCTCCGACTGACCTTCGGGATTGCCCAACAGACGGTCAACAGTCTTGATGATGACTTTTATCAGGTCTATGTTCTTCCATTCGTTGAAGCCGCCGATATTGTAGGTCTCGGCTACCTTACCCTCGTGGAAGATGAGGTCGATGGCACGTGCATGGTCCTCGACGAAGAGCCAGTCGCGTACGTTCTCTCCCTTGCCGTACACAGGCAGCGGTTTGCCCTTGCGGATATTATTGATGAACAGCGGTATCAGTTTTTCGGGGAACTGGTACGGACCGTAGTTGTTCGAGCAGTTGGTCACAAGGGTCGGCATTCCGTAGGTGTCGTGATAGGCACGCACGAAATGGTCTGAGGAGGCCTTCGATGCAGAATAGGGCGAATGGGGATTGTACTTGGTGGTCTCGACAAAGAACTCCGTACCGTAGGCCATGTCGTCCTCGCTCGATGCCTTTGTTGTGAACGGTGCCGGAACACCCTCGGGGTGTGTCAGCTCCAGGGCACCGTACACCTCGTCTGTCGAGATATGATAGAACAGCTTGCCCTCGTACTTCTCAGGCAGTGATTCCCAGTATTCCTTTGCAGCCTGCAACAGAGCCAGTGTGCCCATGACGTTGGTACGGGCAAAGGTGAACGGGTCCTTTATCGAACGGTCGACATGACTCTCGGCTGCCAGATGAATGATGCCGTCAATCTCATATTCACGTATGATACGCCTCATCTCGTCAAGGTCAGCGATGTCGGCACGGACGAAGGTATAGTTGGGTTTGTCTTCTATATCTCTAAGATTGGCGAGGTTGCCGGCGTATGTGAGCTTGTCAAGGTTTACGATATGGTAATCCGGATATTTGTTGACGAACAGACGTACAACATGTGAGCCGATAAAGCCTGCTCCGCCTGTGATGAGTATATTGCGTTTCATGGTATTTCGATTTGCAAGATTTTTCATATTTCATGTAAATATTTCAGTGAGCCTGTTCTTTGTCTGTTATTTAGTGGCACGAGGGAACAACACGAGAACATCTCGCTTTGCTCGCTCGGGAACGTCGCCCCTAAGGAACACAGAACTGCACAGGAACTGAAGTCACAGAACTGACACAGATTTTTTCTTAAAAAGTCAGTTATCGGAGTCTTTCAGGTTACGGATACAGATTTTCAGCGAGTCAGTCCAGTAAGGTACTTTCAAGCCGAAAGTATTCTTGAATTTTGTCTTGTCAAGTACAGAGTATGACGGACGTGTCACTGGTGATGGAAATTCATCGCTATGGCAGGGCTCTATGTTACAATCCACATTACCTGCTATCTCGGCTATGGCCTTGGTGAAGTCATACCATGAACATACACCCTCGTTCGAATAATGGTAGATACCCTCATTGCCGTCGTATTTCCTGTTCTCCACGATATGGAATATGGCATCAGCCAAATCCTGCGCGTAGGTCG
>CAYNUE010000020.1:0-46269 GCA_964400325.1 uncultured Sangeribacter sp.
CCTATGATGATTAAATCAACGCCTGAGGGCGCGCGCGATTATATCGTGCCGTCAAGAGTGCACCACGGTAATTTTTATGCGCTTCCGCAGTCTCCGCAGATATATAAGCAGCTTCTTATGATTGCGGGCTACGACAGATATATTCAGCTTGCGCGTTGTTTCAGAGACGAGGATTTGCGCGCTGACCGTCAGCCTGAATTTACTCAGATTGACTGCGAAATGAGTTTCGTAGAACAGGAAGATGTAATACGTATGTTCGAAGGTCTGGTAAAGCACATTTTCAAATACGTAAAGGGCATAGACTTCACAGAACCATTCCCACGCATGACCTGGAAAGATGCAATGGAGAAATATGGTAGTGATAAGCCCGATATCCGTTTCGGTATGCCATTCGTTGAGCTTACCGACATAGCTAAAGGCAAAGGTTTCGGAGTAGTTGATGACGCCGAAATTACCGTAGGTATCTGTGCCCCCGGCTGTGCATCATATACACGCAAACAGCTTGACGAACTTACCAATTTCGTAAAGCGTCCTCAGGTAGGCGCAAAGGGTCTGATATGGGTAAAACTCGAACCCGACGGGTCTATCAAGAGTTCGGTAGGTAAATTCTATAGCGACGATGAACTCCGTTCATGGGCCGAACGCATGGAGGCTAAACCAGGCGACTTGATGCTTATAATGACCGGAGAGGCCATGAAGACACGCAAACAGCTCTGCGAACTGCGTCTGGAAATGGGAAATCGTCTCGGTCTGCGTGATAGAAATGTATTTGCTCCTCTCTGGGTAATTGACTTCCCCCTCTTTGAATGGGACGAAGAGACACAGCGCTATTACGCTATGCACCACCCCTTCACCTCACCTAATCCCGATGATATACCGATGCTGCGTACCGATACAGGTAATGTACGTGCTACTGCCTACGATATAGTAGTAAACGGTACCGAACTTGGCGGTGGCTCGATACGTATACATGACGCCAAGCTACAAGACGAGATGTTCGAACTGTTAGGTTTTACTCCCGAACGTGCTCATGAGCAATTTGGGTTCCTTATGAACGCCTTCCAGTACGGCGCACCTCCTCACGGAGGTCTCGCACTCGGCTTCGACAGATTCGTATCGATACTGGCTGGTCTTGACACCATACGCGACGTCATAGCATTCCCTAAGAATAATTCAGGTCGTGATGTCATGAACGAGTCACCATCGCCTATCGATACGGCACAGCTCGACGAGCTTCAGCTCGAACTAAAGCCCCTCAAGGCAGAAAAAGATAAATGATAACTGTCAAAGACATAGCCTCGACCATAGAGGCCTTCGCTCCGTGCGAACTACAGGAAAATTATGACAACTCCGGGCTCCAACTTGGCAATCCCGACATGGCTGTGTCGGCTGCCCTGTTATGTCTTGATGTCACTGAAGATATTCTTGCCGAGGCCATAGAGCGCCACTGCAATCTTATTATCTCACATCACCCACTGCTGTTCGGAGGTATAAAGCAGATAACCGGACGTACCGCCACACAGCGCATAGTCATAAAAGCCTTACGTTCGAATATAGCTATCTATGCTGCACATACCAACCTTGATGCGGCATGGGAAGGTGTCAGCTATGAGATAGCCCATACACTGAAGATGTACAATCTGCAGGTGCTCGTTCCTAACTCCAAGAATCCTGATAAAGGACTTGGTGTAATAGGTGACATAGCTCCGGTACCTAAAATGGAGTTTTTGCGTAAAGTCAAGGAGGCGTTTGGCGTGAGGGCACTTCGGTTCTCGGCACAGTCACCACAACTTGTCATACGCAAGGTGGCCGTATGCGGCGGTGCGGGTGCTTCTTTCATACGCCAGGCACTTAATGCCGGCGCCGATGCATACGTCACAGGCGATGTCAAGTATCATGATTTTACCACTTACGGCCTTGACCTGCTCATAGCTGATATGGGTCACTACGAGAGTGAGCTGTGTGCCCAGCGTATCTTCTCGCGTATAATACGTGAAGCTTTCCCAGACCTTGTGGTCTACTTTGCTGAAGCTGAGCGTAATCCTATCCAGATAATATAATCACAATATAATGGCAGAAAAAAAAGATAAAGAACTCTCAGTAGAGGAACGTCTGCAGGCTCTCTACAAATTACAGGAGTACCTCTCTAAGATAGACAGTATCCGTACACTGCGCGGTGAACTTCCTCATGAAGTTAAAGACCTTGAAGACGACGTAATACGTTTTCAGACGCGTATCGAGAAATATCGTGACGAGATAGCTGAGCTTAAGGAGTTCGTCAATACAAAAAAAGGCGAGATAGAGATGCGCAAAGAGAAGATAGCCCGTTACAACGAGCAACTCGACAATGTGCGCAACAACCGCGAATATGCCTTCCTTGAGAAAGAAAAAGAGTTTGAAACTCTTGAAATAGAACTGGCTGAAAAGCAAATACGCGAAGCCCGTGACAAACAAGAGAACAAAACTCAGGAAATCGAGAAGACACAGGAAGACCTTGCCGATAGCCAGCAGTTACTCAGCGAGAAGACTGACGAACTCAATGAGATTGTTCGTGAAACTCAGAAACAGGAGGAAGAGCTTATGGCTAAAGCCAAAGAACTTGAACCTCTCGTTGAACCCCGTACTCTTGCGGCCTTCAAGCGTATCCGTAAGAATGCCCGTAACGGATTGGGTATTGTCACCGTACAGCGTAATGCTTGCGGAGGCTGCTTCAATCGTATAGCTCCACAACGTCAACTCGAAATCAAGATGCATAAAAAAGTCATCGTATGTGAGTATTGCGGTCGTATTCTTGTTGACGGTGCTATGGTCGGTGTTGAAGAAGTAGTACCTGAAACTCCTGTTAAACCAGTACGCAAAGGTCTGCGAAGCCGCATGGAAAAGAGCGAATAAGACAAACAGGCCTTACTAAGCCAAATAAATATAGCTTAATTTAAATATCTGAATAGCAATACGTAAGCCAATGCAAATTGTATGCATTAGCTTACGTATTGCTATCTTTGTATAGAACAAAATAGGCCTTATGGTAGTTAAAACTATAAAACGAAATTCCACTTATTCGTTTTCCATATAATATTATGACAAAAATTCTTCCCCTGTTTGCTTTTTGCAGTATGTGGCTGTCTGGTCTTACAATGGCCGCACAGACAGAAACTGTAGGCGAGCGTCTGCGTGAGCCGATGCCGACACAGTGGTCTATGCAACCTGAGGCTCTCCAGAATCTGCCTACTGAGGATAACTGGTGGCAAACCTTAGGCGACCCGACACTGCTACAACTACTTGAAATGGCTGAAAACAATAATTTTGACCTTCTCGCCACAGCCAGACGCATCGAAGCAGCCCAACAAAGTCTGAACGAAGTACGTGCGGCTTATTTTCCTACTGTAAGTGCCGATGCAGGCTGGACCAAATTACAAAATTCAGGCCGACAGACAGCTGTAACTACACCAGCATCGAGAATGAACTATTTTTCCCTTGGCCTCTCGGCACAGTGGGAAGTAGATTTGTTCGGACGTGTAGCCGCCAATGCTAAAGCGAGTCGGCAAGCCTATAACGCCACCCGTGCCGAGTATGCCGGTGCAATGGTATCGTTGGCGGCAAATGTAGCCAAAGCCTATGTAAATCTACGTCTCTCTCAGGAACAGTTAAACGTGGCCTTAGCCCATATTGAACAGCAGCGTAAAGTAACCGTAATAGCTGAGGCTCGTTTTGAAGCAGGTTTGGGTAACATGCTTGAGGTCAATCAGGCACGTGTTGTACTTTATTCTACCGAAGCCTCTATTCCGAGTCTTGAAGCCACGATTGAAACCTCAATCAATGCCATTGCATTGCTTACCGGACACTACCCGAATGAAATAGCAGATTTACTCGCTCAGAATGAAAAAGACCTGCCTGAAGTGACTTCCGTATTTGGTACTGGTGTGCCACTTGATTTGCTCCGTCGTCGTCCCGACATCGTACAGTCAGAACTCAATATGGCCCAGTTAGCCGCACAGATAGGTGTTCAAAAAAAGGATTTTCTTCCTACACTTTCAATCACCGGAGCTATAGGTACAACTGCTCATAAAGCTGACGCATTATTCGGCAGCCACAGCATGACTTATTCGGTAGCACCACAGCTCAGTTGGACTATCTTTGACGGTCTGGCACGCAATTATCGTGTAGCAGAAGCAAGAGCAGAGTTTGAAGCTGCCATAGACTCTTATAATCTTACCGTAATGACAGCCGTACAGGAAGTAAATAACGCAATGATTAATTATACCGAGTCGCAGAAAACAATACAACTCTATAAAAAGGTAGTCGAGGCAAGCCACGATGCACTGCAACTCTCTATGGAACGTTATAAACAGGGTCTGTCGGAATTTACAAATGTAGCCGATGCGCAAATGAATTACCTCACTTATCAGAATTCATTGGTATCATCAAAAGCTCAAGCCATAACAGCACTTATCTCGCTCTATGAAGCTCTTGGCGGAGGCTGGGACGGTTCGCTTCCACACTAATCTTGTGACTATAACGTTTTGATTTACTTTATCATTTCCTCTTATTATTGCCGACATGAAATACTCATCTATAACCTCCATAGTTTGCCTCTCCCTTTTTTCGGTAGCCATAACAGGCTGTCACAAGAAAGAGAAAATATCAACCCCAACTATACCCGAAATCAGTGTAGCTGTTCCGGTTATAGACTCTGTGGTACTTTATAAAACTTACCCTGGCACACTTTCAGCCACCAGTTCAGCAAAGGTAATGGCCCGTGTCAATGGTCTGCTCGAGAAAAAGCATTTTCAAGACGGTTCACGTGTACGGGCCGGCCAACCTCTCTACACCATAGAATCATCACGCTACAGAGACCTTGTTAATCAGGCTGAAGCAACTCTCGCTTCAGCACGTAGCCAATATGATTATGCCTCACGCCAATATGCAGCCATGACTAAAGCTCTTCAGAGTGATGCCGTATCTCAGATGGATGTGGCTCAGGCTAAAAACAGTATGGAAAGCGCTCAAGCTGCGATAAAGAGTGCGGAAGCTGCCCTTAATACAGCACGCACAAACTTGGGTTACTGTACCGTTACCGCACCTACTGACGGTTGGGTAACAGATGGAGTGTACAGTGTGGGTAATTATGTCAATGGCGAAGGAGCGCCTGTTCAGGTAACTACAATCGTCAATAATGACGCCTTCAATCTTAAGTTCCATATTGAGGACAGTCAATATGAAAATATGGTAGGAAGTAACGGAGGAGCAGCAAATCCTTTATATCGTGCCATGCCTATACACTTTTCCGAACCTCTCCCCCACACTTATACTGCCGATCTGCTGTATGAATCGCCTTCTATTGACCCCTCAACAGGTACGCTGTTGCTGAAAGGAAGAGTTCACAATATTAACAACGAACTTAAGGACGGTATGTATGTCACTCTTTCCCTACCATACGGTGTTAACCCACGAGCTGTTCTAATTAACGATGCTTCTATAGGTACAGACCAGTTGGGCAAATACGTCTATCTTGTCAACGACTCCAACCGTGTGGTACTGCAGCATATCGAAGTCGGGGAAGTCTATCACGACACATTACGTATAGTAGAAAAAGGTATAGAACCGGGACAGCGTTATGTCACAAAAGCTCTGCTATCGGTACGTACAGGCATGGAGGTAAAACCTGTGCTTGAGAAATAAAAACGAGTCAATCACTTCCAAGACCCACAGAATGTTTTCTAAATTCTTCATAACACGTCCTATATTCGCCACAGTTTTGGCCATACTGATGGTACTTGCAGGTATCATGTGTATGACTACACTGCCGGTAGCACAGTATCCCGATATTTCACAGCCAACAGTGATGGTTAGTGCGAATTATCCGGGAGCAAATGCACATACCGTAGCGCAGACCATAGGTATACCTATTGAACAGCAAATCAACGGTGTAGAGAACATGCTCTATATGAGTTCTACCTCAGGCTCTGACGGCAGTTACTCGCTCACAGTAACCTTTAAAAACGGTACTGATCTTGACGAAGCCGCTATTGACGTACAGAACCGTATATCGCTTGTATCTGGTTCACTGCCTTCCGAAGTCACCCAACAGGGTGTAAGTGTCAACAAAGAGTCAAGTAATCAGGTGCTCTTCGCTTCACTTGAGACTTCACGTCCTGACCTTTACGACGCTCTCTATCTGACCAATTACGCAACCCTCTACCTCATCGACCCTATAACTCGTGTTAATGGTGTGGGCGGTGTACAGGCCTTCGGTGCAGGTGATTACAGTATGCGTGTATGGCTTGATCCCCAGGCTATGCGTATACGTAATCTGACTCCTCAGCAAGTCATAGCTGCAATCGAGAGTCAAAATGCCAACGTCACAGCCGGTTCAGTAGGTACACCTCCAGGTAGTGGCGATACACAGTTTGAATTTACGCTCACCAGTCAAGGACGTCTGGCAACGGCTGAAGAGTTCAGCAATATTATTATTCGTAGTAACGAAAGAGGGCTGTTACGCCTTAAAGACGTGGCGAAAGTCGAACTTGGCAGCGAAAGCTATTCGATGGTAGCACGTGTTAATGGCCGTGAATGTGCGCTTATCGGTGTACAGCAGTTGCCGGGCGCCAATGCTCTTGAAGTAGCCAATGGTGTAATAAAGGAACTGGACCGCCTTAGCCAATACTTTCCGGAAAGTATCAAGTATAATGTCGTCATGAATCAGACGGTATTCGTACGTGAATCGATAGATGATGTATTGTCTACCTTCGTCATCACTTCGCTCATCGTACTTGTGGTGATTCTGATTTTCCTACAGAACTGGCGTGCTGTAATCATTCCTATGCTTACGATTCCTGTCTCGCTGATAGGTACGTTTGCTGTCATGAAACTGATGGGCTTCACCATCAACACCCTCACTCTGTTCGGTCTTGTACTTGCTATAGCTATTGTGGTCGATGATGCTATAGTGGTAGTTGAGGATTGTTCACGTCTGGTTGATAAAGGAATCCTCAACCGTATACAGGCTGCTGAAAAAGCTATGCAAGAACTTACCGGACCTGTTGTGGGAGAAGTACTTGTACTTATGTCAGTATTTATCCCTACAGCCTTTATATCAGGTATCACGGGACAGCTTTATAAACAGTTCGCACTGACCATAGCAATCTCTACAGCCTTCTCCGGTTTTAATGCACTAACTCTCACACCAGCGTTATGTGCCTTATTCCTTACACCACGCAAACCAGCTAAGTTCTTTATTTATGTATGGTTCAACAAGTTCTGGAATAAGGTACTGAATCTCTACAATAGTATTATATCGCGCATGCTTGCCCATCCATTTGTATCAATGCTGATATTTATTATTGTGGCCGGTGCAGCAATATACGGGTTCATGGCTATGCCCACAAGCTATATTCCTTCTGAGGATATGGGATATTTTATGACATCGGTACAGCTCCCCACCGGTGCGTCTATAGAACGTACAGAAAAAGTAGTCAATGCGCTTGGCGAAGAAATAAAGAAACTACCCGAAGTCAAGGACGTAATGACTATTACCGGCTTCTCGATGATGGGAGGTGGCGCAGGCTCAAATATGGCCTCTCTTGACATCATGCTCGTCCCATGGAAAGAACGTGGAAAGAAAGGCTCTATCGATAATGTAATAGCTAAAGTAGACGAGATTTCAGCACAGTTTCAGGAAGCTGTTATCTTCTCAGTCAACCCACCTGCTATGCCCGGTATAGGTATGTCAAGCGGTTTGCAAATGCAGTTGCTTGACATCAATAGCTTCGGCCCTGAAGAAATGATGAAAGCCATTGACGAACTACGTATGGCTGCTGAGGCTGACCCACGTATAGCTTCATTGACTTCACTTTATGAAGGTGTCGTACCACAGTATTCATTGCTTATAGACCGTGACCGTGTTGAGATGCAGGGAGTCAGTCTTGATAATATCTTCTCTGCTCTTTCAGCCTATATGGGAGGTGACTATGTCAATGACTTCATAAAACTCGGTCACATATATCAGGTGCGTCTCCAGGCTGTAGGCACTGCACGTCGTAATGTGGCAGACGTATTACAGATAGCAGTACCTAATTCACAGGGCAACATGGTACCGTTAAGTTCGTTTGTCACAATCAAGCCGACTATGGGCCAAGAACTTGTCTCACGTTATAATATGTACTCCACAGCCTCGGTAACGGCAACTCCAGCTCACGGAGTATCAAGTTCTGAAGCCATTAAAGCTATGGAAGAACTTGTAACTGATCATCTTGGTCAGAATTATTCTTACGCATGGACAGGTATGGCTTATCAGGAGACACAGTCTGGCACAACAATATCCTTCGTGTTCTTCTTCGCCATAATCATGACCATACTTGTTTTAGCAGCTCAATATGAAAGTTGGACTGACCCTATAGCCGTAGTACTCAGTATGCCGGTAGCTATTTTAGGTACTGTGGTAGGCTGTCTGGTAATGAAGCAAAGCATAAGCATCTACACTGAGATTGGTCTGATATTGCTATTGGGTATGTCAGCTAAAAACGCCATTCTTATTGTTGAGTACGCTATGGACTTCCGTAAATCGGGTATGGATATAGTTAAAGCAGCTCATGATGCAGGCGTTATCCGCTTTCGCCCTATCATGATGACTGCCTTAGCCTTCGTATTCGGTGTAATGCCAATGATGTTCTCTACCGGTGCCGGCGCTAACAGTCGTATCGAACTTGGTACAGCCGTAGTATTTGGTATGGCTCTTAACGGTCTTATCGGTACCTTGTTCGTACCGACATTCTGGGAAGTAATGCAACGCTTCAACGAAAATTATCTCTCAAAAATCATCAAGAAGCCAACCTTCAAAGCTACACAGGCCCAGATGGAAGCTGTTGACAGTGCTCAGTCACTGGATAGCCAATCTAGCCAATCAAATTAGACGGCACAGTAATATAAGCATTATCACCCCCTTAGGATTTCTATCCTAAGGGGGTGATAATGCTTATATTACTGTGCTTATCTTATAATCGTTATCCTTTAGGGAATATCCAGATAACGGTGCAACTGTACACTCAGAGTCCAACGTGGGTCAGCCAATACGCGACGCACTGTGCTTAGACGATTTAATTCAAACTGTTTCGGGTCGGCCACATAGCACGGCTGTAAATACATCAGCGTACGTTCGTTACGACACGGCAGATTAAAGTAAGAATCAAGGGGTTGACCAAGGTCAACAACCTTAATTTCATCGGCACGGTCAGCTACGATGTCATGAGGTGCCACACCCGGCAGATTATTTTTAGGTGAAACACATACCCAATCAATTGAAGGGGGCACAGGACGACTGCCGTTGGTCTCAATAGCGACCATTTTACCTGTAGCACGTTTGAGCATACGTACAAAATCATCATCAATTACGAGTGTCGGTTCACCTCCAGTCAGTACTATCCAGCGAGCTGAATAGAGTTTTATGGCACGTATTATATCATCGTCACTCATAAGTATGCCTTGTTCATGACGTGTATCACAGAAGGGACATTCAAGATTACAGCCCGAGAAACGGACAAATACCGAGGGGTATCCTGTATGGTGTCCCTCGCCTTGTAACGAATAAAATATTTCGTTTACTTTTTTCATTTCAACAATTGTTTATTTTGCAGCTTATAGCTCAGGTACCGTGGCTATATCATCACTGACATAACAAGCCACATTACCCTGACTTTCCTGCACATCACAGCGATAACACTCATCAATCGAATCTACTACCCAACGGGCAATATTCTCAGCAGTGGGATTAAACGGCAACACATCGTTAAGCACAGCATGGTCAAGATGCTCACTGACTTGCTGCTTGATATGAGTAAAATCCACCACCATACCGTCAGGATTCAGCTCGCGGCTGCGACAGTAGATAGTCATAATCCAGTTATGTCCGTGCAAACATGCACACTTGCTTTCGTAACTTAACGAAAGATAGTGAGCCGCACTAATTTCCAAAGTCTTCTTTATATAATACATCTTTTTCTGTACAGTCTATGAAGTGTGGTGCGGTGTCAAATCGTCACTTACATTAATTTCGTATGGGACAGGATCCACTATACCGGCATAGGCCATGGCTTCACGACGTTCTACACACGTACCGCAGCGACCACAATGAGCCTCGCCGCCCTTGTAGCATGAATAAGTTAATCCATAATCTACGCCCAGACGTTTTCCCTCGCAAGCTATCTGACCTTTTGTCAAATGGGTAAAAGGTGCTATTATATCTACACCATCGTAAGTACCAGCAGCCATAGCTTCCGACATAGCCTTAACAAATTCCGGTCGGCAATCAGGATATATCGCATGATCTCCGCCATGATTGGCAATCATCACATGACGCAGTCCACGCGATTCAGCTAAACCACAGGCTATGGACAGCATTATACCGTTACGGAAAGGTACAACAGTAGATTTCATATTCGAATCTTCGTAATGGCCTTCCGGTATAGCGTCAGCACCTTCGAGAAGCGAACTATGAAAATAACGGCTCATAAATTCCAGTGGTATCACTATGTGTTCCACTCCCACCAGGGCACACTGACGCCGTGCGCACTCTATCTCACGGGCATTGTGATTACTGCCATAGTCGAATGTAACAGCCAAAGCTATACGTTCAAGGGCATAGTGGAGTAATGTAGTCGAATCCATACCCCCAGACAGCACTATTACAGAATCCTTTTCCATTACAGAGTCTTTGTCTTTATTCATACATTATGTCTTAACGACGTAAGGCAGCAGTCATATTTTCGCTCAGTATCTCTCGGCGACGTGCCTCAAGTAAGTCGCGGTGTTGCTCATCACTCTTATTGGCAAATGGAAAAATACTGATTCCACCACGAGGCATAAACAGACCACGCACCTCTATATAATGTGGGTCCATAAGTTGCCAAAGGTCATTGAGTATGATATTGACACAGTCTTCGTGGAAATCACCATGATTACGGAAACTGAACAGATACAGTTTCAGACTCTTGCTTTCCACCATCTTTAAGCGAGGTATATAAGATATGAAAATATGACCGAAATCAGGCTGGCCGGTCTTAGGACAAAGGGTTGTAAACTCCGGACAGTCGAAAGTGACGACATAGTCACGGTCAGTGTGCTTGTTATCGAAGGTCTCAAGTAATTGCGGAGCATAATCGGTCGGATATGACACCTTCTGATTGCCAAGCAATGTTACGCCTTCAAGCTCTTTATCAGTACGCATAATTGACTGTTTTGCGTATCCCATGATGGGACATATTTAATTATAATTGCAAAAATAGTATTTTTTTTCCTCTTTTCCTACTGAGAAAAATATTTTTTATCTTTTGATAATAGTATTATATAATTTTTTATTGTAACTTTGCTGCATACAGAAATAAAGTAGTTTTAAGACCTACTTATTATTTAATTTTTAGAGTTGCTTAAGACAATTATTAATATCATAATTATGACAAGACAAGAAACAGTCGAGAAATATAAAGATGCTTTTCTCGAGGGTCGTACTGATGAACAACGCGCCCAGTTCCAGGCTAAAGATATCAATAAGCAGTATGCCTCAATCAAACAATGGATGCGTAAGGGTAATGTTAAAGAGCCTGAAAAGGACTCCATCAAACTCCCTGCTATACTCAAGATGGTACGCTCAATACAAAAGACCATAGAACAAACTCCTACTCTCTCAGATAAGGATCTTGAACGAATCCATAACGAAATCAATCTGGTTTCTGAAGTGCTTAATACCTATAATGACCGTGTCAGAAAAGCTGCTCGCCGCAAAAAACTGGAACGTGACCTTGAGGCTATAATAGCTCAGGAGAATAAGACTGCTCAACTCCGTGCAAATATTGAGCAGGAATTATCTGAACTTTGAACAGTAGATAAAAATAAATAATTACCGTCCTAATAATTATAATGTCGGTATTATAAATCTTTCAGAGGGGATTTAAAATTCTCTCAAAAAAAAATATAACCTGATGAACTTTTCTATTACTTAAGTGTTGTTAAGTGAAAGAAGATAGATTTTTGTTCATTAAGTTTATTACTGACACATGGGAAGACAGACCCATGGTAATAAAAACGGCCGCTCGTGAGAGCAGCCGTTTTATTATTTGTCCTTACTTCCAGCACTGCGATTACCGTAACGCTCAAGCAAGCCTCTTATCTCATCAGAGGTCTGCACAACACGTTCCATTTCCGATTTAAGACGTCGGCGTGCCATACGAGCGACAAAATATACTGGTAAACCTATAGGGAACAAGATACGTAATACTTTACCAATCCAAACATGTCCGAAAGTAGGGTCAAGCATCCACCGCCATACAATGACTGGAAAATTGACCAGTTTATTAACAGCCATAGCATTACGGCAATCTGTGAGATACTCTACCGTGCTATCGACTTCTTCGGCTATTGTCTCTACCTGTGTACGCTGCAGTCCATGAACCCATATATTCATATAGCTGACCGGAACGGAGCAGACAGTTTCCAACGATTTAGCCGACTGAACAAGTTGTGCTAATTTTTCATAAGCCACAGGAAGAGAAATATCATTGATTATTACCTCTTTATACTGCACACTACGATCAGGACGTCGACCAAGAATCTTACGGATTACAGCCATGTAACGGTCTTTGTCGAATACAGCTGAATCATTCATGGCTTTATAGGTCAAATATATGCCCAAAGGTGC
The DNA here is from genome assembly GCA_964400325.1 of uncultured Sangeribacter sp. GTDB lineage: Bacteria > Bacteroidota > Bacteroidia > Bacteroidales > Muribaculaceae > Lepagella. Next base: position 12,686 of record CAYNUE010000020.1, read on the forward strand.
CAAAATAGAGGTAGATAACCACATGCCAGCCCATACAGCCCAATGACCGTCACGTGCCATTTTATAACCCGTATTGTCTATTATGTAGTACACCAAGAATAGCAATACCGATATGACCAGCGGTGTGCCCAAGCCGCCCTTACGGATAATGGCACCAAGCGGCGCACCTATGAAGAAAAATATAAGACACGCCACAGAAAGGGTGAATTTCTTTATAAGCTCTATGGCATGACGCCGTATGGTCTTCTTTTCATCTGCCATAGTCATGGCCTTGAACTGAAGCTCAGAGCTCTGACGCTCTATACTGCGGTGTGCCTGCTCAATAACCTGACTACGCTGCGATAAGGTCAGTTTCATGAGCAGAGTATCTAAATCTACAGCCGCTACATCAGGCTCGGTTGATTTATCTTTCGCTTCCTCAACTGTTGCTGAGGAAGAACCGGGTGAAGAACTTGGCGTATTCCCCGGACGTCCGTCGGCAGAACGTGACCGAGCCTGTTGTGAACTTATCGTCTCGGCTGAACGCTGCCCTGTGCTATGCGAGCCTGGAAGATAACGACCCGAAGAAGCAAGTAATTCATCAGCGTATGTGTGTCCCATCGAATCGACACGTTGACTTACCGAGTCAATGGTATGTCGTAGCTGAGCAATATTTTTACCCACATACTGTTTACGCATGCCTCCTTCATCAAGACGATTGAAGTTAGCGTCAAAAGGTATGAGAACTTCTTTCTCAATAAATGTTTCACGACGGAAAGGAACGTTGCGGTCACGTTGGTTTTGCTCACGCAGATTCTCGAACTGTTCACCCTGAAAAAGATGAAGATATAGATACCTCATGTCGGGAGTAAAAGCCAGACGTGTAGAGTCGGCAAGAAGAATGGTGGAATTATCTCCAGAACGTGACACATCGTATATCATCACATCGTAAAGCATACCGGTGTCACGATTCTTTGTCTTCACATAGAGGTTATAGCCGGGAATCTGGTCATAAAATACTCCCTCAGGAATCTCAAGTTCAGGTGATTTCTGCCTTACCGAAAAAAGTAGTGTCCACATCTTGACCTGCGCATGAGGCAATACATCGTTCTGAAAGAAAAAAGCACCGACGGCTATGGCACCAACAGTCCACATTACAGGCAACATGCTGCGGAACAGAGATATGCCTGACGCTTTCATAGCCGTAAGTTCGAATTTCTCACCAAAATTACCATACGTCATCAGCGAGGCCAACAATATGGCTAACGGCAGAGCCATCGGCACCATACTCAGTGCCGCATAGAAAAACAACTCAGCGAGTACACCCATGCTCAGACCTTTACCTACAAGGTCATCGATAAACTTCCACAGGAACTGCATGAGTACAATGAAAAGCACGATGAAAAAGGTCATCGCGAACAGAGGGAGAAAACTTTTCAGTATAAAGAGGTCAAGACGCTTTATCAGTCGCATTGGGTCGGACTTGATTATGCCGATGTCTCCGCACAGCTGTGATAGTACGGTGTCGACAATGGTTTGGGGGCGTAAAGTTAATAATTTATTGTCACATTCCGTAGGTTTTTATTAACTTTGCACCAACAGTCAACGGATAAGTCCTTACTACGGTCTTATCCTGTATAATCCGACCGAACTTAAAATGTAATATATCATGACACTTTTCGAAAGGCTCACCAAAAAAGCACAGGAACATCCCCAGCGTCTCGTGCTGCCGGAGTCGCTTGAGCCGCGTACACTGCAAGCTGCCGACCGTATTCTCGCCGACAAGATTGCTGAAATTATCTTTATAGGTAAGAAAGATGAGATTCTTGCTAAAGCCGAAGAACTCGGTCTGGCTCACATAGCTGAGGCATCAATCTACGACCAGCACGATACAAATTTCACAGAAAAATATGCCGAACTCTTCTATGAGCTTCGCAAGAAAAAAGGCGTTACTATCGAAGAGGCCCGGGAGACTGTAAAGAATCCTCTTTATCTGGGTTGTTTGCTTATCAAAGGTGGTTTCGCCGATTGTATGGTGGCCGGTGCTCTCAGCCCCACATCACACGTGCTGCGTGCTGCGTTCCAGGTACTCAAGATGAAACCAGGTATTACGGTAGTATCTGGTGCATTCATCATGCTGCTGCCTGAAGATGTACCTTTCGGTGACGACCACATGCTTGTGTTCGCTGACTGTGCAGTAGTGCCCGACCCAACTACTGAAGAGCTGGCCCAGATAGCTATCGCTACAGCTAAGACTACACGTGACATCGCCGGTCTTGACCCTGTAGTTGCCATGCTGAGCTTCTCAACCAAGGGCAGTGCAAGCCATGAGCGCGTAGACAAAGTACGTCTTGCCACCGAACTGGCACACAAGCTTGACCCAACACTCAAAATCGATGGTGAAATGCAGAGTGACGCTGCTATCGTACCTTCAGTAGGCGCACAGAAGGCTCCGGGTAGCCCTGTAGCTGGCCACGCCAACACACTTATCTTCCCCTCGCTCGAAGTAGGCAATATAGCTTATAAACTCGTACAGCGTCTGGCAGGTGCAGGTGCAGTAGGCCCTATACTTCAGGGTTTGGCAGCACCAGTCAACGACCTTTCACGTGGTGCCACAGTAGACGATATCGTCAACACTATCATCGTGACTTGTAATCAAGCTATAGGTGACAAAAATCTCTGAACAGAAAAATCTGCTCCACCCAATAACGAAGACAATAACTTATCTCTTGTTATGAAAATACTTGTGCTCAACTGCGGTAGCAGCAGCGTCAAATACAAACTTATCGACAGCACTGACAAGAAAGTGCTTGCCGAAGGCGGTGTCGAGAAAATCGGTCTGCCCGACTCTTTCCTTAAGTTCAAACGTCCCGACGGGTCTAAAGAGACTATCGTAGTCGACATGCCTACACACAAAGAGGCTGTTAAGAATGTACTCGACATTCTGACTGACCCTAAAGAAGGTGTGATTAAAAGTTATGACGAAATCGGTGCTGTAGGCCACCGTGTGGTACACGGCATGGATAAGTTCTCCAAGTCAGTACTCATCACTCCAGAAGTCATCGAAAAAGTTAAGGAATGCTATGATGTAGCACCTCTCCATAATCCGGCTAATATTACCGGTATTGAGGCTGTGACAGATTTGATACCTGGTGTTCCTCAGGTTGGTGTCTTCGACACAGCTTTCCACCAGACTATGCCTGCCAAGGCTTACATGTATGCACTCCCCTACGAGGCTTATGAGAAATATGGTGTACGTCGTTATGGTTTCCACGGCACCAGCCATCGTTATGTAAGCCGTCGTGCCTGTGAATTCCTCGGTTTGCCATACGACAAACAGCGTATCATTACTTGCCATATCGGTAACGGTGCCAGCATTACAGCCATCGAAGACGGAAAAAGTGTCGACACCTCTATGGGTCTGACACCTACTGAGGGTCTTATGATGGGTACTCGTGTAGGCGATGTGGACCCGGGCGCTCTGGCTTATCTTATCAAGAAGTATAACCTTGACTCAGACGGTCTTATCAATCTCATCAACAAAAAGTCAGGTGTAGCTGGTGTATCAGGCATATCAAGCGATATGCGTGACATCGAAGCTGCTGTAGCGGCTGGCGACGAACGTGCCAAGTTAGCTCTTGACATGTATGAATACCGTATTCTCAAATACATCGGTGCTTACGCTGCTGTGCTCGGCGGTGTAGACGTAATCGTCTTTACCGGTGGTGTCGGAGAGAACCAGACTTCAACCCGTGAGAAAATATGTAAGCAGCTCGCTTTCATGGGTGTTACTTTCGATGCCGAGGCCAATAAGGTACGCGGTGAGGAAATCGAAATTTCAGGCAAAGACTCAAAAGTACACGTCGTTGTTATTCCTACCGACGAGGAAATGATGATAGCTCAGGATACAGCAGAAATAGCCAGCAATCTGTAATAGGCATTGCTAACATTTCAACTTTTATAATGCTTCAGCTTACGGATGCCACCTGCGGCCATCATACCGGGCCACAAGTGGCGTCCGCTTGTTTCTACAGTGAGCTCCCGTAATAAATAATCATATCTCTAACATCTATTATTTCCCAATGCTTAACTTCATCGTCTGGAACGCAGACCCGGTGCTTTTTTCACTTGGTCCCTTCAGTATACGCTGGTATGGTCTGGCCTTCGCTGTAGGTTTTATCATCGGCTACAATATCGTGGCACGCATGTTCAAACATGAAGGCGCTCCCGAAAGCTGGCTCGGCATACTCCTTGCCTACGTAATAGTAGCAACTATAGTCGGCTCTCGCTTAGGACACGTATTCTTCTATGAATGGGATTATTATTCGGCTCACCCCGCCGAAATATTCAAAATCTGGAACGGAGGCCTCGCAAGTCATGGCGGCACGATAGCGAATATCATTGCTGTTTTCCTGTTTTCATGGTTTGTCACTAAAAAACCGGCCAGCTGGACATTTGACAAACTCGTCATTCCTATCGCACTTGTCGGTGGTTTGATACGCTTAGGCAATCTTATGAACAGCGAAATCTACGGAGGTCCAACTACTTTACCCTGGGGTTTCATATTTGTGCGTAACGGTGAAACTGTACCGGCACACCCTACACAACTTTACGAGGCACTGTGCTACTTTGCCCTGTTCATTTTGCTGATGTGGATGTACTGGAAACGTAATGCTGAAGAGAGGCCATGGCTTATAACAGGTGTATTCTTCATAGGCATTTTCCTACCGCGTTTCCTTATAGAGTATGTAAAAAACGTACAGGTACAGTCAGAATACAATATGATAGCCCATTATGGCATGAATATCGGCCAGATGCTCAGCATACCCTTCATACTGTTAGGTATTGGCCTGGTGATATGGGCAATGTCACATCCGCGTCAACACTGGAAATTTCCAAATCAATTTGCTCCTGAACCCACTTCCAAATCACACCGACATTAATTTTAACAATTGATGAGTTTATTTTTTGTTTGTTTGCAATTATTAATGTAATTTTGTAACAATCCGATATTCCGACAGTCATCATAAACTGTCGTTAGGATACAAAGCAAAAAACAAACAACGAAAAACAAGCAACTTGGAACAACTGTGGCAATCATTGAGCGAGATGGCCCACATAGAGGCTGTCGGTGACGTAGGTTATCACGTCTTAGCGCTGCTGGCCGGTTCTCAGGCCCTCATACGCGGCTTTCGCCGTGGTCTAACACGTCAGGTCTGTGCTCTGTTAGGTCTGGCGTTTGGAGTGGTATGTGCCCATATCTTTGCCGACGAGGGACAACGTTTGGCGCGTATGCTCTTTCCAGGCATAGAGTCACACTATTATTCGGGCTTCATATACAGCATCATATCGGCTGTAGGCATCTATACCTGTGTTTTCTTATGCTTTCGATGGTTAACACGTGTACTCGGACGTGCGCTGGAAGTTATCCACACAGGCATCTTCAATTCTCTTCTCGGCTCAGGCTTTAACTTCACCAAAACGCTGCTTATGTTGTCCATGGCCTACAACAGTGTGGTGTGTTTTGATCCTTCTTCAAAGCTTCTGAAATATGCTTCAGCTTCTGACGGCAACTTAGTCGAAGCAGTCATGAGTCTTGCCCCCACTCTGTTAGGCAGTATGAGTCTCGAAGACCTCGAACATCTCATTAAGCTACACGAAGCACGCGACATCTCACAGAACATCACCCCCACTGAGTGCGTTCTAAATATAGAGCCCGACAGCGACACACCTTTATATGCCGCTACCGACACTCACGACCTCTCTCCGGTCAACATCAACCTTAGTTCATCTATATAGAAAAATGCTAAAAGTCAAAGACCTGCATGCCCGCATAAACGGCAAAGAAATACTGAAAGGCATAAATCTCGAAGTACGTCCCGGAGAAGTACACGCTATAATGGGCCCTAACGGTTCGGGTAAGTCAACACTTTCAATGGTACTTGCCGGCAATCCGGCTTATGAGGTCACCGGTGGTGAGGCCGAATTCTACGGCAAAGACTTGCTGGCTATGGCCCCGGAGGTCAGAAGCCATGAGGGATTGTTTCTCGGATTTCAGTATCCTGTAGAGATTCCCGGCGTATCAATGGTCAATTTCATGCGTGCTGCTGTCAATGCACGCCGTGAATACTTAGGTCAACCTCCAATGAGTGCTACAGATTTTCTGAAACTCATGCGTGAAAAACGTGCCGTGGTTGAACTTGACACAAAACTGGCTTCACGTTCAGTCAATGAAGGCTTCTCAGGTGGTGAGAAAAAACGTAATGAAATATTCCAAATGGCTGTGCTTGAGCCACGTCTATCCATACTGGACGAGACTGATTCAGGTCTTGATATAGACGCTCTGCGCATTGTAGCCGAAGGCGTAAATAAACTTAAGACTGACCGTAACGCCACAATAGTCATAACTCACTATCAGCGTCTGCTTGACTATATAAAACCTGATTTCGTACATATACTCTATAAGGGTCGTATCGTGGAAACAGGTGGTCCAGAATTGGCTCTCGAACTCGAAGAGAAGGGATACGACTGGATAAAGGCAAGAGAGGACGAAAAAGAAAAACATGACCCTGACAACAAGCAGTTATGAGCGCACTTCATCAGTATTTAGACCTGTATGAGTCGAACCGCGAACTTATCGACTCAAAGAGCGCTCCGTTGCTCAATGCCTTGCGTCCTAAAGCACTTGAGGCGCTTCAGACCATGCGTCTGCCGGAACGTGGTACGGAAGATTACGAGCTCACTGACCTCGAAAAAATGCTCGCACCTGATTTTGGTGTCAATATAGCACGAGTACCACTGCCCGTAGACCCAGCCAAGACATTCCGCTGTGATGTACCTCACATGTCGACCACATTGTTTATGCTCGTCAATGACAAATGTGCAGAGACTGACACAACTCGTCGTGGTTTACCCAAAGGCGTATTAGCCGGAAGTCTGCGAGAGATTGCTGCTTCACACGCCGACATCTTAGCACCCTACTTCGGGCATATAGCATCACTCTCCAATCCTGTAGTAGCTCTTAACTCATTGCTTGCACAGGACGGTTTTGTACTCTATGTGCCTCGTGGTGTCCGTATCGAAAAAACCATACAGCTTGTTGATATTCTCAGCCATGACGCGCCTCTCATGGCTGTGCGCAGGTTGCTTATAATAATGGAAGCTGACAGTGCAGCAACTCTGTTGATATGTGACCACACTCAGAACGCGGGAGTACAACTATTCAATTTACAGACTATAGAAGTATTCGCAGGCGCAGGTGCAAAACTCGACATCTACGATCTTGAAGAATCATCAACTGCTACTTCACGCCTGTCTGCAATGTATGTTAAACAGGAGCAGAACAGTAATGTGCTTATTGATAGCATAACACTCTATAATGGTTGTACACGCAATGAGTATCACTGCCGTCTCGATGGTCGTGGAGCACATCTGCGTCTTCTTGGCATGGGTATAGAAGACGATACAAGACATCTTGACACATACAGTCGTATCGAACATAACGTACCTGATTGTACTACCGACGAACTGTTCAAATATGTGGTTGATGACGACGCTACCGGTGCCTTCACAGGGCGTATCTACGTAGCTAAGGGAGCCAGCGGTACTGAGGCTTACCAATCGAACCGTAACTTGGTAGGCAGCGACACAGCGCGTATGCACTCTAAACCACAGCTCGAAATCTACAATGACGATGTTAAATGTTCACATGGCACAGCTATAGGCCAACTTGACCCGATGCAAGTATTCTATATGCGTACACGTGGATTGAGCGAGGCAAAAGCACGTCTGTTGCTCAAACAGGCATTCATGGCCGATGTGCTTGATGGTATACGTGAAGAAAGCCTACGTGACAGACTGCGTCATCTTGTAGAACGCCGTTTCGCAGGTGACACCACACCCTGCACAAGCTGTGGAGCCGAGGGATGTAAGTTTTAAATCAGAGTAAGCCTAAAACGCCTCTTACTTACTCTGAGCATTCTGATAATACAATTACTATGGCACTCGACATAGCTGAAATAAGAACCCGCTTCCCTATTCTGGAACGGAAAGTTGAAGGTAGACCCTTGATTTACCTCGACAATACGGCCACTTCGCAGACTCCGCGCATTGTGGTTGACGATATTGTGTACAATTATGAACACTGCAAAGCCAATGTGCATCGCGGTGTTCATGCCCTATCACAAGAAGCTACCGAAAGACAGGAACATACACGTCGTCGTGTGCGCGATTATATACATGCCTTAAGCGTAGAAGAAGTGATATTCACCCGAGGCACAACGGAAGCTATAAACTTGGTAGCCAGTTCTTACGGTGATCGTTTTCAGGACGGAGATGAGATAGTACTCACCGTAATGGAACATCATGCCAATATTGTACCCTGGCAACTGTTACAACGCCGTAAAAATATAAAAATCCGTGTAGCACTTATCAACGAGCGCGGTGAAATCGACCTTGACCAATACCGTAGCCTCTTTACACCACGCACAGTCATGGCTTCTTTTTGCCATGTAAGCAATGTGTTAGGCACGATAAACCCGGTAAAGGAAATGACCCGCATAGCTCACGAATATGGTGCGGCAGTACTAATCGACGGAGCGCAGGCGTCGCCACATCTTCCTATTGATGTCACAGACTTGGACTGTGACTTTTATGCTTTTTCAAGTCATAAGATGTATGGCCCTACAGGTATTGGCGTACTCTATGGTCGTAAAGAACTGCTTGAAACTATGCCTCCCTATCAAGGTGGTGGCGAAATGATAAAACATGTCAGTTTCGAAGGTACAACTTTTGCTGATTTGCCTTTCAAATTCGAAGCCGGAACACCTGATTTTGTAGGTATAGCTGCTTTCAGCAAAGCTCTTGACTTTATAGATAGTCTTGGGCTTGAAGCTATTGAAGCACACGAACTTAAGCTATTAAACCATACTACCAAACGACTGACTGAAGAGATAGAAGGGCTGCGTATCTACGGTACAGCGCCACATAAAAGTGCAGTAATATCTTTCCTTGTCGGTGATACTCACCCATACGATGTGGGTATGTTGCTTGACAAATTAGGAGTAGCTGTGCGTACTGGTCATCACTGTGCTCAACCATTGATGCAATTTTTCGATATACCCGGTACAGTACGTGCCTCATTTGCGGTCTACAATACAATGGAAGAAGCCGATGCATTTGTCGATGCTCTAAAGCGGGTTATGATGATACTGCACTAAACCTTTCAATCCTGTTCAGGTCAGTATAATATAATTAACTACTTATCTATGATTGACTGGCATGAACGTAAAAAAGACCTTGAGGTAAGCGTCGACTTTCTTTTTGTCGCCGTTCTCTTGGTGTTTGCCTCATGGTCAGCCTATTCTTCCTTCATGAAATCTCCTCCCTACGTCGATACAGAGCGTTATCCAGTACGCGGCATTGACGTATCGGCACATAACGGTATGATGAATCTCGACGCCGCCGCCAGCGACGGCGTCGAATTCATATTTATCAAAGCCTCGGAAGGTGAAGAGTTCCGTGATAATAATTTTCGCCTCAATTATGACAAAGCCCGACATGCAGGCCTTAAAATAGGCGCCTATCATTTTTTCCGTTTTGACAAAGAGGGGGTGCCGCAGGCTATAAATTTTCTACGGGCTGTCGGTAGCCGCCCACTCGACTTAGGTCTTGTTATAGACGTGGAAGAATTTGGTAACGCCAAAGATATAGACCGAGAAGTGGTGGGACGTCGGCTCAGACACATGGTTGACTATCTCACACTACTGGGACGCCGTGTGACATTCTACACCAATCGTAAAGGATATTATGACTATTTGGCTGAAGATTTTCCAGGTTTTCAGCTGTGGATATGCTCATTCAATTCGACACCAATCAGCGCCGAATGGACCTTCTGGCAACATAACCATCACGGTGCTATAAAGGGGATAAAGGGAGATGTTGATTTAAATACTTTCTGTGGTTCGCGTGACGATTGGCAACGCTTTCTTAACGGTGCAGTATGGCCTTATACGCCTATGACGGCAGACCACAAACATGAGGACTCATCGAGCCTATTCGAGCTTGTAGAACTCCCTGACGACGAAGGATAGAAATCAAGGCGTCCAAGACAGACAATATAACACAGCTGTGTACGTTATATAAGTGCATATGCTGACTACAAGATTTTCATACTTTCCAATACATCATGGAGTGCGTCTGATGAAAGACGTACTCTCATCTTATGTCCTTTTGTTAGGTTGTCTGTTAGGACTTAGCAGCGTGACTGACGCTTACGCTCTCCCGGCTGACACCTACGCTGCCTCATCCGTACTTGCCGACGGCCGATGGACCCGTATAAAAGTTTCAGAGACAGGATTGCAGTTCATCAGCAATTCGGCTCTCAAGTCAATGGGCTTTACTGACCCTTCAAAAGTACGTGTGTACGGCTACGGAGGTCAGATGTTACCCGAAACCCTCAACGCTTCGTTGCGTGATGACCTTCCTATGGTCGGCACTCTACATACCGACAATGGTCTGTATTTCTTTGCCGTCGATTATTTCAGCTGGCGTTCCTCTTCTATAAGTAGTACCGTTATGAAGTATGCTCATACTATCAATCCCTACGCTGAAACCAGCTATTATTTTCTCAGTGATAAGGAAGCCGAGAACGACACACCGGAAGTACGCGATTGCAGCGAATTACGCGCAGGCGACAATTTCACAGAATTTACTCAACGTCTGGTATACGAAAAGGATATTACAAGTGCCTCCAATACTGGACGAATATTGTTAGGCGAGGATTTTCGCGGTACGGCCTCACGTTCCTTCCCCTTTGCTCTCACTGACTATGCCAACGGTGAGCCAAAGATGTTGGTGGCTTTCGGCAGTTATACTTCCGGTGGCGACGCACAACTGAAGTTCACAGCTAACGGAACCGATATTGATAATGGCTCCCTAGCCACCTTATCAGCTGTTACAGGTAAAGACGGTTTTCTACGTTACGCCTCTTTTTCACGTTCAATACCAGCTAATCTTGTATCTGGCGACAAGTTGAATATAGGTATTGCCTATCAGAGTCAAGCTACTATACATACTGCACGCTTGGATTATATCGAAATAGAATACCAGCGTAAACTACGTCTGAACAACGGTGAACTATATTTCTACGAAATTCTTAAAGGTCCAGCTACATTCAATATCGAAGGTTGTAGTGCCAATACAGTGATATGGGACGTTACAGATCCAGTCAAACCACAACGTGTAAATTTCAAACTTGAAGGTTCTACAGCCCGTTTCACAGATACAGCTACGGGCTTGAAAGAATATGTGGCTTTCAATCCAGGTTCAGTACGTCGTGCTCCGGAATCTGACAAACGTATATCTAATCAAGATATACATGGCCTCCCTATGCCCGATATGGTCATTATTTCTCCCACAGAGTATATGACAGCTGCCAATACCGTAGCTGATCTGCACCGACGTGTGGACGGCATGACAGTACATGTCCTTACTCCTGAGGTCATATATAATGAGTTTGCAAGCGGTACAGCTGATGTAACAGCCTTCCGCAAGATGCTCAAAATGTGGTATGACCGCGCCTCGGAAGAAGGTGTGGATTATCCGCGTTACTGTATGATAATGGGACGTCCTACATACGATAACAAGGGAGTTACTCCGGCTGTAGCACAGGCTCGATACGTACGTGTGCCTATATGGGGTTCTCCTACAGGTTGGGACCAATCTTCATCTTATACAACTGATGATTACATCGGTATGCTTGATGATACTGGAACTACATTTAGCATGGGACCAGGTAAAATTCATGTGGCTGTAGGACGCTGGCCTATCAAATCGGCTGAGGAAGCAAACACGATGGCTCGCAAATTGGTGAATTATGTCGAGAATCCAACTCTCGGAGCATGGCGTAATAATGTCATGCTTATAGCTGATGACCAAGATCGTGGTGACCATCTCAAGCAATCGGAATGGGTCTATGAAGGTATGCGTTCTTCAGGTAACGGTGCCGACTTCATGTATGATAGGTTGTACCTTGATTCCTATCCTTTGTCTTATACGGGCACTGGAGCTGGCTATCCGGAGGCTAAGGAACATATGTTTAAGAAAATTAATGAAGGTGTAAGCTTCATATCGTACATAGGTCATGCCAATCCTAAATCATGGACACATGAAGGGCTGCTTAACTGGACTGACATAACTACAATGAATAATCCGCATACCCCCTTTCTGTATGCTGCTACCTGCGAGTTTCTACGCTGGGACGACGATGCTGTGAGTGGCGCAGAAATAATGTGGTTATACCCTTCGGCTGGATTCATAGGCATGATATGTCCTTCACGCAGTGTCTATATCGACCAGAACGGTTTGCTGAGTAAGGCACTCTCAACCTTTGTCTACCGTCGTGATAATGATGGAGGAGCAGCCCGTGTAGGGGATATATTCATCAACGCAAAAAACGGTTTTGGCGCTACTACATCCAACCGTCTGAAATTCTGTCTTATGGCTGACCCTGCTATGCGAGTGCTCAGTCCGGAACTCGACGTTAAAGTCGAAAGTATCAATGGTGTTGAATTAGCTACTGCTGAGGAGCTGCCCATTATAGGCGCACGTAGCCGCGTAGTAGTGGAAGGTTATATATCCGACAACGAAGGTAATATATGCTCAGACTTCAACGGTATGCTTGAAATATCACTGTTTGATGCTGAAAAAGTTATTACTACATACGGGAATGGCGATAAAGGTGTAGTACAGAACTACAACGATCGTAAAACACGCCTCTACAACGGTCGTGTCGAAGTACAGGAAGGACGCTGGAGCCTGACACTTCTTATGCCGTCTGAAATCGAAAATAATTTTACCCCAGCTTTGCTCAGTCTATATGCCAGTTCGAACGATGGACGTGAGGCAAATGGAGCCTGCGAGCAACTTTATGTATATGGTTTCGATTCAGAGGCAGCTCCTGACGAGCAAGGTCCGGATATTACCGATTTCTATCTCAATACTGTATCGTTTGCAGATGGAGACCGTGTAAATTCAACTCCGGTAGTCTTTGCTACCCTTACTGACGAATCCGGTATCAATCTATCACAGGCCGGTATCGGACACAATATGCTTATTGTGATTGACGGTAATATATATCATGGTGATGTCTCAGACAGTTATGTACCCGATGTTGCTGACCCGACAAAAGGTTCCATCAAATATGCTTTGCCAGAGGTAACACCCGGTGAACACAAACTGACGCTTACTGTATGGGATAACGCTAATAATTCAAGTTCAGCCTCATTGTCTTTCAATGTAGGTATAGGATTGCCGCCAAGCATTATCGACCTTTCGGCAAGTGCTACTCCAGCTGTGACTTCTACAGTATTCTCAGTCACTACCGACCGTCCGATGTCAGCCATGAGCTGTTTGTGGGAAGTATTCGACCTCAACGGAAAATGTCTTTGGTCTGAACAGTCGGCTTTAACTACTGACATAGACAGCCGTATACAAACCGAATGGAATCTTAATGACAACAGCGGTCGTCGTGTAAGCCGTGGCATATACATATATCGTGCTACACTTTCTACGCCTGAAGGCTATACCTCACGTGCTTCAAGACGTATTGCTGTGACTGGAACCGAATAAAGTTCCATGATAACGGCTTACCTTGCGGCCGTAATGAAACTATGTGAAAATGAAAATTTTTGCCTTAGTCAATAATCACCCTGCACAGTGTGTCCCCGGCCCTCTGGCCGAGGGACCACTTGTATGGGATATGCTGCCTGATTCGTGTCTGCTACGTTCAGGCAATGTTCTTTTTTTACCTGACCTTACACATCGCTACGAGGCTGTTCCGACGATTGCCGTCAAGATAGGCCGATTAGGCAAATCAATTGCTCCGCGCTTTGCCTACCGTTATGTGAGTGAAATGACTGTGGCCCTTCATATTCGTGACCTTACACGCCTTGAGGCACTGCGAGCAGCAGGGTTACCATGGAGTATGGCCTGGGGTTTTGACCGCTCACTGGTAATAGGTAATTTCATACCAGTTGATAATCTCACTACTCTTGCTAAGATTACTTTGGAAGTAAAAGATAATGTCAGCAATGTCACATTCCAGAGTAGCGGTATGACTATTGACCTACCATACGTAATAGAGGCTATAAGTCGTGACAACACTCTTAAAAACGGAGACATCATACTCCCCTCTCTGAGTCCTGAGGGTCTTGTGCTGCAACCGGGCCAGTTACTTTCGGCGTCGCTCGATGGACGTCCTCTGCTTGAAGTGAAAATCAAATGACCGAGAATTTATCTATAAAATTCCGGTCAATTTTTTAGTGAATCAATATGTTTGCTGCCAACAGTATAAGATATTTCCTGACATCGGCCGCTATTGTAGCCGGCACAGCGGTCTTAACGGCTGCTCCAGCCGATGCGACACGTTGGGTACGTGCCGGAATTACATCGACAGGTGTATACCGTATCAGCTACGACGAACTGCGTGAAATGGGCTTTGACAATCCAGAACTTGTCACAGTCTTCGGACGTGGGGGAGCTATGCTGCCTTTGGAGTTTACTGATGCCCAAGGCAATTCCATTGTCAATAATGATTTGCCTCACTGTGATGTACATCATACTGACCAGTCTATACTTTTTTATGCTCAAGGTCCCGATACTTATATCTGGACCCCTGACAGTGAAATGACTTCTGGCGGTGCTTTCCGCAATGCCGGTAAGAACATTTATACCAATTATGCCTGGTATTTTCTGACTGATGCAGCCGAGGTAAATGCCATGCAAAAGTCTTCTGCACTCTCTGATAGCCGTACTGTCACAAAAGGTATGGATTTTGTCTGGCATGAAAAAGAACTTATGCATAATCTCTTTAATGCCGGTCAACTCTTCTGGGGAGAAACAGTTACCGATATGCCGGAAGGTCGGCTGAGCTGGACTCCATCTACACCTGACATTATACCAGGAGGTGATGGTGCTATGGAGTGTAAAGCTTATAGTAACAAAGGAGAAAAGGGAATACTTACCTACGGCCTTAGCCATAGCTCAGCTATGACTATCCATACTCTTAGTTATGCAAGCAATTACTGGACCGCACAGAAACCTGAACTTAGTGCTATGGTTATGCCTACCACTTCAGGCAGACCAGAGGTATTTGTACAATATAGCTCAGAAACTGAAGAATCACCTCTATGGCTTGACCATTGGACTCTCACCTATCCTTGTACTACGCCTTCCCTACTTGATAACGAAGGAAATAAATTACCTCAGAAAAGTGTGACTCTTCCAGGTGTTCAGGCTGGCGAATCAATTGATTTCACTGTTCCGGGCCTGAGTAAGGTTATGGCTTTCGATGTGTCAGACCCAATCCATCCTCGCCTGCTTGATGTCACACCTGAAAATAATGGTTGTCGTGTGGCTATGACGGCTCTATATGACAGTCCACGCATACTGGTCATGAATCCCGAACTCCCCCAGTTTTCACCTGAAGGACCAGTGACAGAAGCTACTGACATGTCGGTACGAAAAGTACATGAGTTAGCTGCCGAAGGAGCCGACCTATTTATAATAACTGTACCATCATTGCGTGATTATGCTGAAACTTTAGCCGAAACACACCGTCACTTACAGGGTTTAAAGGTGGTTGTAGCTACTGTAGGAGAATTGTACAATGAGTTTTCAGCTGGTATGCCAGACCCTATGGCTTATCGCAGTGCGATACGCTTGTTCTATGATGCACCACATTCTCTGAAAAATGTGTTGCTGTTCGGTCCGATAAGTTCTGATGTTAGAGGGTTCAGAGGCGAACAGGATTATCTTGAGACCATAATAGCACTTCAAGACCCGCGTTCGTCACGTGACCATGTATCAAATAACATTAATAGTTATCTGGGCATATTAGCTGACTACTGTGGTGATACAGCTATAGAAAAGATGCCAGTTAATGTAGGCGTTGGTATACTACCGTGTCGTTTTGGAGCTGAGGCAGAAACTATAATTAATAAAATAACTGATTTTCTCACCGATGATAGTTGGGCTTATACATTGGGTGAGTTTTTAGCTGTTGGTGGTATAGGTGACCATCACACTCATGACACACAGGCACGCGATCTAAGCGCTTACATCGAGAGTGCAAGTGCAGGTGGTATCAACTCCTCTTTACTGGTAATAGATGCCTACGGTCAAGCTGAATCTCGTCAGCGTTTTGAACAGTATCTGGAAGCTGGCAAATCCTTGGCTATCTACATAGGTCACGGTTCACCCACCATGCTTGGGCCTGATGAGCATTTCTTCAACACGACACATGCAGCGCGCTTGAATAACACTCATCTGCCGTTTATGATTTTTGCCGCCTGTACTCTTACATCTTTCGATACTGGCCAACGTGGCATGGCTGATTTGCTCACTTATGGTTCACACAACGGTGCTATCGGAACACTTGTAGCTTCTCGCTCCACATGGTCAGGCCAGAATATAGAAATGATGAAGCAATTCTTCGCAAATATATTCCGGTCAAAAGGTTCGCTCAAAGGTACCTTACACCAATCTCCTCTTAGTATAGGAGAAATATGGGCAGCTACACTTTCTGATTGTCTATATAATAATGAATTGGCTTATCAGCTCATGTGTGACCCAGCGTTAGTTTTTCCGGTAGGTCTTCTATCAGCACATGCTCAAATAGCACAAAGAGAAGCACATCCGGGTGATGTTATTGAGATTTCAGGTCAGATAGTTACTGAAAATGGTAGTAACTGCAATAACTTCGAGGGAGAACTTGTAGCTCGTCTTATGGAGCCTGAGGAAATACAGGTATCACATGATTTAGTTACAGGCGAAAGCAAAATTAAACTTGATGTACCCTATCGTGATCGCCTTTCAACTATGGCTTCATGTGCTGTTACCAATGGTCGCTTCTCACTCAGTTTGCCTGTAAGCCGTTCTCTCAGGCAATATGCCGGTAAATCATGCCGTGTGGTACTTTCAGCATACGATGCAAATAGTCATATAGGTGCTACAGGGAGCCTGACAGTGGCACTGGGTAATAACGATGAGCAGGAAGTGCCTACTGACCATACAGCACCGGTTATAGAAAGTTTTACCTACGACAATCTGACCCGTTGTTTATATGTAACTATAAGTGATGACGTATGTCTGCCGGTAAATGCAGCTCTTGATAATGAACCGTTCAGATTAGATCTTGACGGTTTATATTGGGTTCCCGGTAATGCTACTGAGGTACATTTTGACCACAATGCACAAACCACAAAACGCTGGATAGATGTATCTCATCTTAATGATGGAGTCCACAGTGCCCGTGTTACAGTACACGATGACGCTGGTAACAGAAGTACTGCCGAATTGACATTTACAGTCGGCCACACCACCCTATCCTCCCTACTTAATCTTGAACGCGGTTTTGCAGCTGGAGACAACGCCTCTTTCACTGTAGAAGGCCCACTACCTGCTAATGCTGAACTCGTTATCGCTGATAGAGATGGCAATACTGTGGCCTGTATAACACTATCAGGCGACCAAACAGTATGGAATATCTGTGACAGTAACGGTCACCGTGTCAAACCAGGTATGTATCGCGCTTATATACGCAGCCGTGCTACAGATGGGCACTATGGCTTCAGTAGTGCAATCAGAGTACCTGTAGTCTGAACTGGGTCGCTTTCCATGCAATAAATATGCTGATGTTAAGTTATAATAAGTAGTCCCATTTAGTCTTGGGGCTACTTATTTTGTTTTACATTCTAAACCAACATTCATGAGTTTAAAAGTCAGGCTGGCGGCCTTTTTGCTGATATGCCTCATGCTGAATCCGATGGCCGCCTCGGCAGAAAATGACATAAAGGATAACGAATTTAATCCTGTCAATACAGGTGTTACAACTCTTAGTATCGCTCCCGACGCACGCGGTAGTGCTTTGGGTAACTTAGGCGCAGCTACCGATCCGGACGCTAACTCACAGTTCTGGAATCCCTCAAAATACGCTTTTGCTTACAGCGAGGCTGCCTTATCATTAAGTTACACCCCGTGGTTACGTAAGATAGTCAACGACATCTTCCTTGCCAACCTATCCGGTTATTGGAAGTTAGGTCAAAGTGACAATCAGGCTCTTAGTGCTTCACTTCGATATTTCTCACTTGGCGAAGTAACAGTAAACGGTGAGGATTTCAATGGTATTCAGACTATTAATCCTTATGAAATGGCTTTTGACTTAGGTTATTCCCGCAAACTTTCTGAGAGTTTTTCTATGGGCGTAGTACTGCGCTATATCCTCTCTGACCTTTCTTATGAAGGTACATCAGGTGATAATGCAGGAAATACAGCAGCCTCAGCTTTCTCTGTTGACTTATCAGGCTATCATGTGGCTTATCCTATGATAGGACGTAATGAATGTCAGTTCTCTTGGGGTTTCGATATTTCAAACGTTGGTACTAAGGTTAGCTATGATAATGGCTCCAACTATGCGTTTCTCCCTACTAACTTACGTATAGGCACCAACTTCATGTTTCCTTTAGCTGATTTCAATACGTTAGCTTTCGGCCTCGATTTGAATAAACTTTTGGTCCCTACCAAACCACGTCAGAAGGACTACGATATGACCACTCCTGAAGGACAAGACGAATTTCACGAAGCTGAGGAGAAGTGGAACCACATGTCTCCTATAACAGGTATTTTCAAAAGCTTCTCTGATGCGCCTGGCGGTTTTAAGGAAGAGTTACAAGAAATTAACGTCTCAATAGGTGCGGAGTATGCTTATAATCAGCAGTTCTTCGTGCGTCTGGGTTATAACTACGAAAATGCCAACAAGGGCGGACGTTCATACTTTGGTTTCGGTGCAGGCTTTTCGCTCAATGTAGTACAGCTTGATGCCTCTTACATGCTGGCTACCGCTCAAAGCTCACCACTTGACCAGACACTGCGTTTCACACTTACATTCGATATGGACGGTCTGCGCGACTTGCTCGGTCGCCGTCGTCGCTGATTAATCTGAATACTTGATTATGTTTCCCTTTCGCATTGGCCAGGGGTACGACGTACATCGTCTGGTCGAAGATCGTGAACTTTGGTTGTGCGGCATAAAACTTGACCATACACTCGGTTTATTAGGTCATAGTGATGCCGATGTAGCTATTCATGCCTTATGTGACGCTCTGCTTGGAGCAGCCGCCAAACGTGATATAGGTTATCATTTTCCGGATACTGATCCGGCCTACAAGGGTGCCGACAGCAAACGTTTACTTGCTGAAGTATGCACACTCATAGGCCGTGATGGATGGCAAATAGGGAATGTCGATATTACTGTCATGGCTGAACGTCCGAAGCTCAAACCCCACATTGACAAGATGCGGAAGTGCCTGGCTGACATTATGCACATTGATGTGGATTGTGTGTCAGTCAAGGCCACGACTACAGAACGTCTCGGGTTTACAGGACGTCAGGAAGGCATTGCAGCCTCAGCAGTAGCGCTTATTTACAAATAAAAGTAATCAGTTATACTAACGCTACCTTTAATCAGTCTACAGGCTGACCAAAGCGGTTACTACCTTCACTCGGCAAAAGCATAAGTATAAGGTACCATATATTACCGATAAGCGGTACTAAATTGATAAAAATCCAGCCACCGCCACGACCGGTGTCATGAAGACGACGTACAGACAGACCTAAACCAGGCAAAATGTTGATAAGACCGAACAGGCCTAAAACACCATACCAGAAGTTACTCCAGAAGCCTCCGTCTGCACCTCCCATAAAGGCGGTGCATACACCTTCTACAATCAATATGTAGAGAGCTACCCACCAGTACTGTGCGCGGTTGGCACGACCTGAAAAGTCAACATATTTGCTATAAAAATCTTTGATAGCACCTGTAAAAGTTACCATAATCAGATATAATTAAAAGTTTTTTATAAATGGCTCTTAAAAATTAAAGGATATAAAATTTTTAATAGCCATTTACTTTTTCTTATTTTAACTATTAATAACGTACATTTGTTCATTACCCAAATTGACTCTGTACGCCCTCGCTTTTTCAGTATTTTTTTATTAACTTTGCACTCCATAAGTGAGCCTCAGTATAGTATAGCCTTGTATCATGGCAACCTGAAGCTTACACTTATGGAGTGAGTCGTATTTCTGACACATCTTTCTCACGCTATGGCAGATAACACAGATCTTTTCAATTATACAGACAACACTCTTTCTTCAGACTCTGAAACACAGGTAACGGTATCCGATAATCTAACTTCTGATATACCTGCTGTCGAAAACATAGGTAACGATGCAGGCGACTATGATGATGCGGCTATCCAAACTCTGTCGTGGAATGAGCATATACGTCGTCGCCCAGGTATGTACATAGGTAAATTAGGCGATGGCTCACAGCCTGAGGACGGAATATACGTGCTCATCAAGGAAGTACTTGATAACTCTATTGATGAGTTCAATATGGGGGCTGGTAAACGCATTGATATTTCGGTAGGTGACGATGGGGAAGTCACTATCCGTGACTATGGCCGTGGCATACCTCTCGGTAAGGTCAAGGAAGTAGCTTCTGAAATCAATACCGGTGGTAAGTTTGATGATAAAAACTTTAAGAAATCAGTCGGTCTTAATGGTGTAGGTCTTAAAGCTGTCAATGCACTTTCTACTTTCTGTAGTGTTCAGAGCGTACGTGATGGCCGAAGAGTACGTGTAGATTTTATTAAGGGAAATCTCAAAGAACATACTGAACCTGAAATCACCTCCGAGCCTAACGGTACGATGGTACGTTTCCGCCCGGACGAACAGTTGTTCCGTGATTATAAATTTAATCTCGACTTTGTCGAGACCATGGTTAACAATTATACCTACCTCAACACAGGCCTGCAGATATATTATAACGGTAAACGTTATGTAAGCCGTCATGGTCTGCTCGACCTGCTGCGTGAGAATATGACAGCCGACCCTCTTTACCCTATTATTCATCTTAAAGGTGAAGATATAGAGGCTGTCATAACACATGCTGACCAATATGGAGAGGAATATTATTCATTTGTCAATGGTCAGCATACCACACAGGGTGGTACTCATCTGTCTGCATTTCGTGAGCACGTGAGCCGTACTATCAAGGAGTTCTCAGGTAAAGGTTATGAGTTCTCGGATATACGTAACGGTATGGTAGCAGCTGTAAGTGTGCGCATACAGGAACCTATGTTCGAAAGTCAGACGAAGACAAAACTCGGTAGTAAAGAAATAGCTCCTGGTAGTCCGGTAACAGTCAACAAGTTTGTAGGAGATTTTCTTAAGAAGGCTCTCGATGACTATCTCCACAAAAATCCGGATACAGCCGAAATCATGCTCAAAAAGATTGCGGCCAGCGAGAAGGAACGTAAGGCAATGGCGGGTGTGACTAAACTGGCTCGTGAAAAGGCTAAGAAAGTCAGCTTGCACAATCGTAAATTACGTGATTGCCGTATCCATTATAATGATACTCTCAAAGCCAATGCTAAGACAGACCTGCGCGATGAGTCAGCTATCTTCATTACTGAGGGTGATTCAGCTTCGGGCACCATCACCAAGGTGCGTAATGCTGAAACACAGGCTGTATTCTCACTGCGTGGTAAGCCACTCAATTCATTTGGCATGACACAGGAGGTAGTCTACAAAAATGATGAGTTCAACTTGCTACAGGCTGCCCTCAATATAGAAGAGGGTATAGAGGGTCTGCGATACAACAAAGTCATAATAGCTACTGATGCAGATGTCGATGGTATGCACATACGTCTGCTTATCATCACCTTCTTCCTGATGTTCTTTCCTGATTTGGTCAAGAAAGGCCATGTCTATATTCTCCAGACACCTTTGTTCCGTGTCCGTGACAAAACCTCTACACGACGCAAGAAAGTAAGACGCCGTCGCGCTACGGATAAAGATAGCGAAAAACCTGAAGCGCCGAAAGATACTTTTTATTGCTACACTGAAGAGGAACGTCTGGCAGCTATAAAACGTCTTGGTGACCGTGCCGAAATCACACGTTTTAAAGGTCTCGGTGAAATCAACGATGTCGAATTTGCTGACTTTATAGGCCCTGATATGCGTCTTGACCCTGTAAAGCTGCGCAAAGATGACACGGTTGATAAATTGCTGGAGTTCTATATGGGTAAAAATACAATGGACCGTCAGAATTTCATCATTGACAACCTTGTCATAGAAGATGACCGTGAAGACGCCATTAACCTTGATGAATAAGCTGAAACTATAAACGTAACAGAATAAAATAAGATAGGCTAAATCACCAACTTATCAAGATAGTAAGCTTATGAGTACAGCTGTCTATGCCGGGTCGTTCGACCCTTTCACAATAGGCCATCGAGATATTGTCGACCGTGCCTTACGGATATTTGATAGTGTAGTGATAGGTATTGGTATCAACGAACACAAACATGGTCATTGGCCGGTTGAATTCAGACAGAGAGCTATAGCTGAGGCTTATAGTGACTGTCCGGCTGTCAAGGTAGTTACCTATACTGGGCTCACTGTAGACATGGCCTGCGAATATGGTGCCGATGCTTTGATACGCGGCGTACGTAATACGGCGGACTTTGCCTTCGAGCAAAATCTTGCTGACACCAACCGTGCGCTTACGGGTATCGATACTGTACTGCTCATCGCCTCCCCTTCTCTCGCTTTTGTCTCCAGTTCTATGGTACGTGAACTCATGGCTTTTGGGCATGATGCTTCCCGTTTCATAGCCTGGGGTACTCCAAAATCCTGATTTCACTTATTATGCGTAAATTTATAATCACCCTCATAGCTCTTACAGCCGTAGTATGCGCTTTCATGCCACGCGCCCAGTTTTTGTCAATTAATTCCCCTGCCAACAAACTGCGCATGGCTGAAGCTGCCATAACCCAATTTTACATTGACTCAGTCAATGAAGATAAACTCGTGGAAGACGCCATAAAAGGTATGCTCGAAAAGCTTGACCCTCATTCAGCTTATTCCAATGCCGAGGAAACTCGCGAACTTAACGAGCCACTACAAGGCAACTTCTCCGGTATCGGCATAACCTTTAATATGAATCAAGATACTCTCTACGTCATTCAGACCGTCAGCGGCGGCCCGTCAGAACGTGTCGGTATACTTGCAGGTGACCGTATAATTGAGGTTAACGACACAGTAATAGCAGGTGTAGAGATGAAAAACAGCAATATCATGAAACGTCTGCGTGGCCCTAAAGGTACTGATGTAGACGTTAAGGTATTACGCCGTCAAGCTGGATTAGTTGACACAATTGATTTCACCATAACTCGTGCAGATATACCTATCTATAGCGTAGATGCAAGTTATATGGTAGATCCCACTACAGGTTATATACGTCTCAACCGTTTTGCAGCCGAGACACCACGTGAGATGAACGAGGCGATAATTAAACTGAAAAATCAAGGAATGGAAAACCTTATCCTTGACCTGGTTGATAATGGAGGTGGATACCTAAATGCTTCAATAGACCTTCTAAGCGAATTACTTGAACCCCAATCACTTGCCGTTTTTACCGAGGGGCGTAACTCTCCACGAAATGATAATTACACCATTCCCGCTGGACGAAAGCCTCTGTTTGATGACGGACGTCTGGTAATCATGGTAAACCAATATTCAGCATCAGCTTCTGAAATAACCTCCGGTGCCGTACAAGACCATGACCGAGGTGTAATAGTGGGACGCAGAACTTTTGGCAAAGGTCTTGTGCAGCGTCCTTTACCCTTTCCTGACGGTTCAATGATACGTCTTACAGTAGCTCACTACTATACCCCTACAGGACGTGACATTCAGAAACCCTACACCAACGGTGACCAAGAGGGCTATGCTGAAGACATGCTTGACCGTCTGAATCGTGGCGAACTTATGCACCAGGATTCAATACACTATATTGACTCACTGCGTGTCAATACCCTACGTCTCAACCGTCCCATATATGGTGGTGGTGGCATATCTCCAGATAAGTTCGTTCCGCTTGATACTACAGAGTTTACCAAGTACTATCGTAATGTATTGGCAAAGGGCCTCATCAATCGCTATGTGATAAACTATGTAGATACACATCGCAAAGAATTGCTTAAAGAGTATAAAAACGATACAGACTATGTAGAACGTTTCGAAGTAACTCCAGCCATGCTTGAAGAACTTTACCATCTCGCCGATGCTGAAAAGATAGAGTTCGATGAAGAACAGGCACAGCTATCAACCCCACTCTTCTCAATGGTGATAAAAGCATTAATAGGACGTGATGTCTTCGATAACGCTACCTATTTCAAGGTTTATAATCGTCATGACCCAATTTTTAAGGAAGCCTACCGGATAATAACATCTGACGAGTACGACGAGCTTCTTTCTCCACCCGCCGACTCTGACCTTCCTCTCCATAAAGCTTCCTGACATTTTTCTGCTGTTTTCCACCCTCAACTGCACTGATTCCGCTGATTAAATTAATATGAACGATTTTCCCACCGCCACAGCCGGTCTGCTGCTCGGGTCTTTGGCATTGCTCTGTACAATACCTGCCACTATAGCACAGACTGCAACAGACATTCCGCTTGCTCTCGAGGAGCAAGAACTGAACGATTCGACTGATAATATTCCAGTTCGTGTACGTGAGGTTTCTGAAATCATATCCTCACTTCCTGAAGTTCCGGGAAATGGGCTACAACGCCCTAATCCACTTTTCGGTCCTATCGTATTCTCTGGTTATCGGCCTTTAAGTCAAAAACATTTCCACGTGTCTGAACCGAAACGTGAATTTTATGACGAGGTTGTCTACCGTATGGCTGTTGACCGTGCCACAGCTTTGCAAGATTCCATAAGCGAAACGCCCGATATTCTTGAACTTGAGACAGTGGCAACTATCGAAACTCCCGATATTCCGAAACCGGTTGTACTTCCACAGATAGCTACTCCTAATCTGATTCCCGATTGGCTGCGTTCGTCTATGAGAATGGCACGTATACAAGATGATTTTGTATATTCGCTTATGATTGATGATTATAAAATTATCGATTATGCTGACTGGGATTTACCCGTTCCTCCACGTCTGCCAGAAGATGATACCAGTTTTGATGCTTATATCAAGAAGCTTGACCTCCCGGAAATAGATAGGTCGAAAGCGCAGCTTAAAGCCGCTGAAATAGAAAAGAAGCACTGGCTTCATGTCTTCAACACGGGTTTACAGTTCTCACAGGCGTATTTGTCAAGCAACTGGTATCAAGGTGGTAACAATAACCTATCACTCTTCTTTAACTTTCTATGGGACGTGAGCCTCAATCCAGTATGGCACCCCAAATTGCTCCTTCAGAGTACGCTGAGTTATAAACTCGGTCTGGCTGGTGCGCCTCAGGATACAGAACATGACTATAGCATATCGGAAGACTTATTCCAGTATAATTTTAAACTCGGTATCAAGGCTGCCAACAACTGGTATTATTCATTTACTACCCAGTTCAAGACTCAGTTTCTCAATAACTATGAAGCCAATTCACAGACTCTCAAGGCAGCTTTCCTGTCATCGGGTGACCTCAACCTCGGTATCGGTATGACTTACAGCAAAGTCAATAATGCCAATACAATTAATTTCACTGCCTCTATAGCTCCGTTGTCATACAATCTGAAGACATGTATCAATTCGCGTGTAGATCATGCTCAGTTTGGTATCGCACCTGACAAGAAGACTGTAAGTGAAATCGGTTCGAGTGCTGAATTAAATCTCAAGGCAAATCTGTCACAGAATATACTTTATACGTCGCGTCTGTTCTTCTTTAGCGATTACAGCTATCTACTTGGTGACTGGGAGAATACATTATCATTTCAGTTCAACAAGTATTTCTCAACACAGATATACGCTCACTTACGTTTTGACTCCTCATCAGAGCTCAGTTCTTCCAAGTGGCGTCATTGGATGTTAAAGGAGATTCTCAGTTTCGGCCTGACGTACACTTTCTCTACCAAACAATAAATATGGTAAAAACCACAACGTACACTTCATGTCCGCCCCGTCCCCCATGCCGGTACGGGGCGGTCGTGCTCATATATGTATTGCTGTTTATAAGCAATATATTTCCATGTTTTGTATCGGCAACCTCACCCCTACCTCTTATATGCGATATAATAGGTGCACGCGAATGGTGTGACACTACGGCGTTGCAGCCTATAGAAGGAATATGGATTTATCCTGAAGATAATGTTACGGTTTTGGTACGACGCCTATCTGATACAGACCGTATAGCTTACCGGACTTATGACATCTGTGTGGTTGACACGCCCGATTGTTCAATGACTCCCGGTGAGTCTATAGGATTTCTGGAAGGTACGGCTGATGCCAAGGCTTTCCGCTTACGTCTTTTCACAAAGCGTAAGAAAGGTAAGCTATCGGGATTGTTGGATTGCGCAGCCCGTCTGAGTGATGATGAAAATCTACGTGTCGAAAGTCCTAAATTCAAATTTCGCCTCGGGAGCCTTTCAATACTACCGAAGTTCTGGCGCATAGTCCGAGTAAGTATTGACAATCCAGCTTCCAAATTACCTGTAGGTATGGTAAGAATATATCCGTCGTATGACGGTAACGGTTCATCACGTTCAACACCACGTTATCTATGAAAAGACCAGTCATCTTATTTCTATTAGGCTTAGTGATTATTCTTTATGCGACTAACGCACATGGAAAAAAGATAAAACTACACCTTAAATCCCACCCTCAGACTTCTACTGCTGTTGCTCACAGTATGATTGAAGTCACAGCTGATTCACTCGCTTCAGCTCCCTATTCACTAAATATGGTTTCTTTCTCCGGTTATGACAAAGAAGCGCAGTCTAATGTCGAGTCCTTTTTTGTCACTAATAATACTGACCGTATTCTTAAAGAGCTGACACTTACCATATACTATCGTACACTTGATAAGCGTCTTTTGCATAGCCGTAATGTGACCATAGAGCTAAATGCCAAACCCGGAGCCACTGTAAAAGCCGATATAAAGAGCTGGGATCGGCAACATACATTCTATTATCATCGCGGCAACCGGCCACGAAAAAAGGCTACCCCCTATGAGGTAACCTTTCATGTCGAGGCTTTTCGACTGGCTTTATAAAACTGAGAGGGTTTTATAATTATTGTTCCACAGTCAGTTTATCGTCAAGCATACGGTCCATATATTGCTGTACTATGGCTTTAAGTTCGGCTTCCATTTTATGTACTGTCTCAGTTTGTTCAGCATCTGTGTGACCTATGAGATTATCAGCCATAAGATGGTCACCAAGTTTATATAACCCTGTCACATTTTCACCATCCCATTGCATAACCAGACCATAACGTACATACTGGTAAGTGTCATTAATATAGCTGACAGCCCACGTTTCTTCAGCGGGAGTATTAAGTAAGTCTATACCGAAAGCTACATAACCACCTTTATATCCGACATGATTAAGCAGCGTGGGCATGATATCGGTCTGTTGTGCAATACCTTCACGCTGCCCAGCTTCTATTTCTCCAGACGGGTCATATATGATTACAGGACCGTAGAAGGCACCTATATCACTACGATATTCATCGTGAGCCCTCATGTTGGTATGGTCATTGGTAATAACAAATATGGTATTCTTGAACCACGGCTGTTTTGAAGCCGTATCGAAAAATCGTCGTAAGGCGTTATCCGTATAACGTATGGTCTTGAATATGGGCAATCCATCTTCTTCAGGATAAATGTCAGCGTAACGTTCAGGCACATGAAATGGATGATGACTCGATGCTGAGAATAAAGCTGTCATAAAAGGCTGAGGTAGTTGACTCATCTTCAAGGCATAATACTGCATAAAGGGTTCGTCCCAGATAGCCCAGTAACCGTCAAATTCCTCGGCCCCACCAGCCAAACCTTCACGCTCAAAGTCCTCACGGCCATAATAGTTTTCAAAACCTATGGAACGAGCGAAGCCGTCGAAACCCATGCTACCAGTACGCGCACCATGGAAGAAAGCGGTCTCATAACCTTCTTTTTTAAGGAGTGCTGGCATTCCTTCGATACGGTTCATAGCTGCTGGAGTCAGTACGAAAGGCCGTACAAACTGAGGTATTCCAGCCAATATACTCGGCATTCCGTCGATGCTTTTGCGACCATTGTCAAAACTATAGTGCCATGTAGCCGATACACTAATCAATGAGTCGATAAAAGGTGTGTATCCTTTATAGTCTTCACCAAGAATGTCGTGATTCAAACTGCCTATATACTCACGGCCGAAACTTTCAAGTATTATAACAACTATATTTTTACCACTTGAAACAGTATCGGTAGCAGCAGTATGCACTGGTGAATATACAGATGCCAGTTCAGCCTCATCGCTATAATAGCCTGGATGACGATAAGGCGAGCTACCTATAGTACGAATCAAGGCAAAAGGTGTATTGAGGACCAGGGCATTTTCAATGGGATGAGAAGTATATTTGCCTGCGTTCGACAAGGCGATAGGTCTTATATCACGATGACGCCAACCACCTATGGGAGCCGTAATCAGAAGTACTAACGCAGCTGCGCCTGTAACGATAGCGCCTTTACGTCGGCCAGCAAGCCACAACCGGAAACATGCGTATGCAATTGGCAAGGCAAGTACATAGTTGTACCAATGGTTCAACAGACCGCCACGTATGCCGGTAACAACAGTCAGACCGCCTAAAGCTAATGACAACGTACCCAGTAGATAATAACGCCATAGCGGACGTGTATTAGCTCCCGGTGAAGGACTACTGTACAGACGCCACATTCCCCACAGCAGAATAACAGCAAGGATAACCAGATACCAATGATGTATAATTTCAACACCTACAATTTTAGCAATATTAGTGTCGTTGGCAAATTCATGAGTCACGTCCCATGTAGTGCGTCTAAGGGTATAGCTGAAATAGACTGAATCACCAAGATTAATCACTACAGCAATGCCGTTGACAATCATATATATCCACCGACATACACGATAGTAACCGTTACACTCCTTCAGATGCAACGGTAACAGCATCATCAGCACATAGAGCGCATTGGTATAGAAGATACCTGGCGTATCAAATACCGGTCCGGCTGTCAACAATCGCCACAGGTGACCTTCGGAGACAGTTTGGCGGAAGTATTGCCAATTCTCCAACAGGTACTCCACTCGTAGCAGACTGTACACTACATATACCAGCAATATATTCAAAGCCGTGGCCCATAACGGGGCCACGGCCGAACGTTCGATATGTAATCGACGCAGTATCATTTACATGTCATTATTTTAAGTACCAAACGGTCAGTTTCAAGCATAGCCTCACGACCTATTGAAGTCAGATTATGTATCGTCTGGTCTACATCATCGGAGACAATGCCTTCGGCTGAAGTCACACAACGGCCATTCATAGCCAACATAGCAGACATAAGGGCTGTTGATACGCCTGACGAGATTTTCATCGAGCATGACGGTTTTGCACCATCACATATCATACCCGTCAGATTCGCTACCATATTCTTGACTGCGGCTGATACCTGTTCGTAGCCTCCGCCCATAAGATAAACCAGACCGCTTGATGCACCCGTCGAAGCTACAACACAGCCACACAGTGCCGATAGACGTCCGAGGCTCTGCTTTATGTATATACTTGTGAGATGACTTAACATAAGGGCACGAGCAAGCTGTTCATCGCTGGCCTTTATATCTTCTGCATAACTTACTACAGGCATAGTAGCAGTTATACCCTGATTGCCAGAGCCTGAGTTCGACATTACAGGTACTGTAGCACCTCCCATACGGGCATCACAAGCAGCTGAAGTATAACTTATCATGTGCTCCAGCGGCGTATCACCGAACAGAGGGTGTCCGAAACGATTTATGGTAGAACCAAGCGAATGACCATAGTCCTGACTCAGGGCCAACATGGCGGCTGCTTTGTTAAGGTCACGGGCTTCGAGGATGAACTCAATCTCTTCAAGTGGAGCTTCGGTAGCAAATTCATACACCATCGCCAACGATAGTGTTATGTCATCGTCATGGGTAGTACCTGTAGCAGACGTTTCAGCCGGTTGACGACGGTCCTCCAACACTTCGCCATCACGTTCGAGAACGATAAAGTTAGTGTGTGCTTCCGATATGACAGCATGTGAGGTGTGTCCGTCTGCTACAGCTGTCACATCTATATACAGATTGGAAGGTGCATTCTCAGCCACCTTTATGTTTATACGGCCTTCAGCCATATAAGCTTTCGCCTTCTCTACACTTTCAGCGTTTACATCGCGAAGCACTTCAAGAGCGTATTCCGAACGGCCTATAAGCGCACCAAGGGCTATAGCTACCGGTAAGCCTATCATGCCAGTGCCCGGTATGCCTACGCCCATAGCGTTTTTTATTATGTTTCCGCTCAGACTCAAGTGTAGTTCTTCTGGCACTTTCCCTAATAATTCAGTGGCACGTGCCACACCTAAGGCTACAGCTACAGGTTCAGTACATCCTATGGCAGGCACTACCTCACGACGTACAAGCGATATTATTTCTTCTCTCTGGTGTTTTGGTATCATGATATCAGTTGGCTGTTTTATGGTTCATTTTGATTGTATATGTCTAATCGTCCAGTCAGAGTTCTATTCCTTCTCTCCAGCATTTTCGACATACCGATTTGTATAGTTCGTTACCGCCTATGGCTACCTGTGCTCCTTCGGTCAGCACACGCCCATCTTCTCCAAGACGAGCATTGACTATAGTTTTACGCCCACAGTCACAAGTAGATTTTATTTCGTCTATGGTATCGGCTATTTCAAAAAGACGACGCGACCCTTCGAAGAGACGAGTACGGAAATCGGTACGCAGGCCGTAGCATATCACATTGACACCGTATTCATCAACAGCATGGGCTAACTGATCTACCTGCTGAGCAGTTAGGAACTGTGCTTCGTCCACAAGTAGCCAGCCGGGCCTTGTAACGCCACCATCAACCAAATGGGATATAAGATCATAAAGGTCCGTATTATTGTATATCCAGCTACATTCACGTTCTATACCGATACGACTGCGTATTACGTTGCGTGCGTCACGTGTATCGGTTACAGGTTTTAAGCATATATAAGCCACTCCACGCTCTTCAAAGTTGTAAGCTGTGGTAAGCAACATGGCAGTCTTAGCCGACCCCATGGTGCCGTAACGAAAATAGAGTTTTCCGATTCTGTTCATTGAAATGTTTCACTCTTGTGCAGTCAGAATAATTTAGCACAGATGCATCTGTCGCTTTCTACTGACCACTCTTTTGGCATTGCGAAGATACAACCTTTTCGCTGATTATGCAAACAATCGGCTCCCACTACATAGCGTATAAACTATTTTTAAGCTAACGTGTTTTTTTCATGCTTTTTTCAAAACAATTTCACATGTCTTGATGTTTGTGAGATATGAACACCACGGACAACAAATGATGTCCAGTTCACTCTCTCAAACCAACATTAACAGATTCCATTTAAACAGAACGCCATGAACAAAATAGAAGTCTTATCTGTCAATCCCGGTTCAAATACTCTCGGTGCCCTAAATCCTGAAGTAGCAAGCGCAGTAGCACGTAGTTCACGTATGATTGGCAACCGTTCAGATAGCCTCATAGACGATACAGTTGATTTCCTTACTGCTGTTCGTCATCCTTCAGCTATGCGTCTTGGTTCAGCTCTTCTGATGCTGCGCGTAGTCTTTGGCGTTCTTCTAATTGTAACCGGCTGCCTGTCTATTCCCTCACTTTATACTCTTGATAGCATTGCAGCACTTCAGCCACATTGGCTCGGCGTACTTCAAGTAGCTGTCGGAACTCTGTTATGTCTTGGCCTGGCTTCTCGCCTTGCCTCTTTAGCTGGTATGTTAGCTTTTGGTACAATAAGTGTTATGGCTATTGAAAGTGGTATTCTGCCTCAAGCAGACCTTCTTTACACTTTCGCCTGCTTCGCATTCTTCATTCTTGGTGCCGGCCGCATAAGTGTCGATGGTCTGTGCCGTAAGTACATCATCATCATGCGCCAACGTCGCAAAGACCCAGCTCGCCTTGCTAAGACACGTCTTTCTTATAAGGCTTTCCAATACACTTCTGCCCATTAAGGCTTTCCCCACTATCTCTTAAAACCGTCTACCCTGTCTCTCTCTGGCCCTAAAATCTTATTCACCTCATACAATACCACTAATTTATCTCAATTTATAGATATCTTGTTCTAATCCACCTTCATAGCTTTATTGCCTATTCTTATTCTGTCTTACATCTTTTTTAACTTCTGTTTTATTCTTAACTTTCATATCCATCATAAAATTATACAAACTTTAGCTGAGCTGCGTTCTTACTAAGAAAAAAATTGCTCAGTCTCTTGTATATGCGCCAAAAAATTACTAATTTTGCACCGCTTTTATTCCGCCATGGCCCCACAAGAGCTGACGATATATTCTCACCAGCCGCCTAACGGATTCACAATTTCTTAATCAATCATTGCAATAATGTACGCAATCGTAGAAATCAAAGGCCTGCAGTTCAAAGCCGAAGCTGGCAAGTATCTGTATGTCAATCATCTCGGCGACGACATCAAAGAAGGCGACGCAGTCGTTTTCGATAAGGTGCTCCTCATTGAAGCCGACGGCGACGTTAAAGTCGGAACTCCTGCCGTTGAAGGTGCAAAAGTTAACTGCGAGGTACTCGTTCCTCTCGTAAAAGGTGAAAAAGTTATCGTATTCAAGAAAAAACGCCGCAAAGGTTATCGTCGTAAAAACGGTCACCGTCAGCAGTTCACCAAAGTGTTAATCAAATCAATCGAAAACGCTTAATCCAACCCCCGAAAAGAAATGGCACATAAAAAAGGTGTCGGCAGTTCGAAGAACGGCCGCGAATCAGAAAGCAAACGACTCGGTGTAAAGATCTTCGGTGGTTCAAAATGCAAAGCTGGCAATATCCTTAAGCGTCAGCGTGGCACCGTTCACCACCCCGGTCTCAATGTCGGTATGGGTAAGGACCACACCCTCTTCGCCCTCATCGATGGCGTAGTAGTATTCTCTACTGGTAAAGAAGGACGCAAGTTTATCAACGTTGAGCCTCATCAGGCCAACTGATAACCCAACCCCCATATCCTCTCTTTTACCCCTCCCTCTCTTAATTTACTCACGCAGGCGATGTCTCCCCCAGACACCGCCTGCGCTTTGTTTACCCCTATTCCCTTCTCCCCTCCCACTCCTTGCCCTTCTCTCCTTGCCCTCCTCTCCCTTCCCCCGCGAGTACCTCCTGGTCCTGTACGCGAGCTTCAGCTCGCCTTCCCACCGCGCCCATACCACCCACCACACTACGAGTGCCTCCTGGTCCTGTGCGCGAGCTTTAGCTCGCCTTCCCACCCATTCACTTATATCTCTAATACTCACATCCTTACTCCTAACTAAAAATAAAATTTTAAAAATTCACAAAAAAAGTTTCCAAATAATTTGCACAGTTCACAAAAACTTCCTAACTTTGCACTGCTTTTGAGGGAGAGATGCTCCGAAGCCCTCCTCCAAAAAAGATAATGCTTCAATAGCTCAGTTGGTTAGAGCACCTGACTGTTAATCAGGGGGTCGTT
>CAYNUE010000021.1:0-46247 GCA_964400325.1 uncultured Sangeribacter sp.
ACCCCGACCTTGGCAAGGTCGTGCTCTACCAACTGAGCTATTTTCGCATTTTATTACTTTTGAGTGTTAAAACTCTCAGTAAATTTGCTCTCGGAGAACCTCTCGTTTCCGTTTTGCGTTGCAAAGTTACAACCTTTAAAAATACTGTGCAAGTTTTTTTGTAAGAAAATTTATAAATAATATATAAATTTCTGTATTTCAGAAAAATAATAATTATCTATTATATCCAAATAAACATTGAGTTAGGATTCAAAATCAAATTTAGTTAGATATTGTGTAGAAAATATGTTCAATGGCTACCTGAGCGTGACGGCATGAGTTGTTGTTCAAGTTCGGGTGCCACTCCGTATTTGTGAGCTAATTTAAGAGCTGCTTCGGCTTCTGAGAGCTGATAATGCTGTTTGTGCAGTACGGCGCGTAATAGATAGAGTCGTCCTGATTGTGGAAATTGTTCTAAAGCACTACGTACGGCATCAGTAGCTTCAAGTGGCTGATTGTTTTCAATAAGATAAAGTACGAGTAGAAAGTGATAGAATTCGTCCGACTCATGTTTCATGATTTCGCGTAAGCAATTGATGGCCTCGTTATAATTTCCTTGTGCAGCTTGACACTGTGCTATTCCAGCCAGGGCAGTTGTATCGTCTGGTCTGAGTTCATGCAGAAGAGTAAAATCGGCTAAAGCTACCTCTATATCGCCACGATTTAGATAGAGCATACCACGTGTTTCAAGAGCTCGTGGCAGGTGGGGGTCACATTGCAGTGCGAAAGAAAGATCATTTATAGCACTGTCGATATTGTCAAGGCCTATCTGTGCCAGAGCACGATTGATGAGTAGTACTGTGCTACGTGGAGCACGTGAGAGCCCAATATCAAAAGCTTCGAGAGCACCCGTATAGTTACCTAATTGTGTCCTTACTGTGCCGAGATTGGAAAGTAGCAATAGATTGCCTTGATTTGCTGGTTCGGCCCGTAAAGCAGCTAACAGAGAGCGTTCAGCATCAATCCAACGTGAATGGGATATGTAATAATCAGCCGAATCAACATACTGCATGTAAGGAGTGACAGGAGTCGAATCAGAGACTGTGCAGGCACTGAAAGCCATCAATAGGGAGGTTATAATATTCATAATGTTATAACGAAGTCAACTCTTACAGATTGTCTGTACAATTGAGCAAAAAACTAAAATTAAGAGAAGAAGCCAGACCACTTGCAGCAGTCTGGCTTCTTCTCTTAATTTAAGGTAGTAACCAAAGATTTATTATTTGCTCTTAGAATAGTTGTCAAGACCCATCTTAAGGAAGTTCTTATATCCGGGTACATCCTCTTTATAGACAAATGCCGGTGCAAGAGGTAGACCATTCTGATCAACAATAACATGGAAAGGCTGAGCGTTAGCACCAAACTTAGAGCGCTGCAGATAACTCCATTTATCGCCTACTGTACGGAGAGTGCGAACAGTACCGTCTTTTTCGGTAATCTTAATAGGCTCTGGAAGAGGTGCTTTTTCATCAACCATCAGAGTGACAAGTACAAAATCATTGTCAATTGAATTCTTGACATCAGGATCAGTCCAAACTGCACCTTCAAGTTTACGACAGTTAACGCAACCGTGACCGGAGAAGTCGAGCAGTACTGGTTTGCCAAGTTGCTTACCGAGACGCATACCTTCATCAAAATCCGATACCTGAGCATGAACATCGCCTTGATAGAGGGAGAAGTCCTGAGTAGCTGTAGGTGGTGCAAAAGCGCTTATGCTCTTCAAAGGAGCACCCCAGAGACCTGGTAACATATAAACTGCGAAAGCCAGAGATATGCAGGCAAGCATGAAACGTCCTACACCTACTTTTTCGAGTTGATCGTCATGCGGGAAAGTAATCTTACCGAGCAGATACATGCCGAGCAGAGCAAAGATAACAATCCAGAGTGAAACGAAGACTTCACGGTCGAGTATACGCCAGCCGTAAGCGAGGTCTGCTACCGAGAGGAACTTGAGTGCAAGAGCCAACTCAAGGAAACCGAGTACTACTTTAACTGTATTCATCCAACCACCGCTCTTTGGCATAGACTTGAGCATAGTCGGGAACATGGCAAAGAGTGTGAAAGGTAAAGCCAGAGCCAAAGCAAAGCCGAACATACCGATAGCCGGCGAAATGAAGTTACTTGTAGCAGCGGCTTCAACCAACAGAGTACCGATGATAGGACCGGTGCAGGAGAATGAAACGAGTACCAGAGTGAAAGCCATGAAGAAGATGGAAAGCATACCGGTTGTGGCATCTACTTTTGAGTCCATCTTGTTGGTCCAGGAAGCAGGGAGAGTAAGCTCGAAACCACCCATGAACGAAATGGCGAACACTACGAGCAGCAGGAAGAAAATGATGTTGAAGACAGCACTTGTGGCAAGCTCATTTAGAGCAGAGGCACCGAACAGTATAGTCACCAAAAGGCCGAGAACCACATAGATGACAATAATAGAAGCACCGTAGGTAGTAGCTGCTGCTATAGACTTGCTGCGTGACTTATTCTGCTTAAGGAAGAAGGATACTGTCATCGGTATCATAGGCCAAACACAAGGTGTCACCAGGGCTATAAGACCGCCGATAAAACCAGCCAGAAAGATGTACCAGAGACTACGACCTTGCTGTTCTGGATTGTCTTCAAATACTTTCAACTCAGCTTCTACGTTGGCCCACCAACCTTGTTCGGGAGCATTGATATTGCTGAGATTGGCACCCGGTGTAAGAGCCGGCGTATTAGCCTGAAGAGAATCGGTCATTACAGCTATCTCCTGGGCTTTCTGTTCGACGGTCTCTTTAGTCTCAGCTTCAGGTTTAGCCTCGGGTTCTGTTGCTTTTGCAGCTACAGGAGCCTTACCCTTGAAGGATTGTGAGGCGAAAAGAGGTACACAGCCAGAATCGTTACAAGCTTGTCCTTTCAGTTCGACATCGACTGAGAAGTCGGGTGCTGTAGGTATGAGTTTCTGAGTAAATGTTACTTTACCGTCGTAAAAGTATTGGTCTACTTCAAAGACATCATCATATTCTTTGGTGTAAGCTTTGTTAGCCTTAGGTTTACCATCAAGACGGCAACCTTTCACATCAAAGAAAAATTCGAGAGGATTAGAGCCTCCGGGTGGATTTTCTACCGCATACATGTGATAGCCCGGGGCGACTGTAGCCGTTATTTCAACGGCTGGGTGGTCAGTATTGTCGCCGACCAGTTTCATGCTCCAGTTAACCGCGTCGGCCGCCCACATAGAGACCGCAACGACTACAAGAGCAAAAGTTAGAAAGTACTTTTTCATGATTATTTTAAATAGTGGTTAGTATCACGAAATATTACGAAGTCGCTCTTAGAAACGTATTTGTCTATCTTAAAAGCTACTTATGATTCTGAATCCACCGCCTCAGAAGCCACTGCAGGAGCTACGGCAGCCTGTTCTACGTTCTTGTTGCCGGTCTGGAATACCAAAGCCACGACTTCACAGTTTTCTGGTACCCACTTCTCATCAAGTATAATTGAACCGGAACCAGTGATTTTCTGCTCAGTGACAAAATTCTGGCCTATCTGTTCACCCCATGTGCCGTTAAGCGAACCGCGGAGAACATGATTGTGCGAATAATCGACGAGGACTTTTCCACCAAGACTCATCTGAAGGCCGTGAATATCGTTTTCCATTACCCACAGCAGTACGCTGAGGTCTCCTGAATACATCTGGTTGAATACAGTCTCAAAATCGGCTTTAAGTTCACGTGACTCCGGGTCGTAAGTAGTTGTTACCTGAAGATTGACAGCAGCCGGAATTTTAAGAGCTTCTATTGCAGATGTTGTCCACAGGTCTGTATTATACATCAGCTCGCCACCATTAACCATAGCAGCTGGGAATGCATTTGGCTGGAAGTATTCGTAGTATGCAGTAGCCAGGGGACATGTAAGGTTAAGTCCTGCAAGGGGCATAGTGTTCGGATTGTTCTCCGGGTGCATTCCTACTACTATTACGGAGCCTTCAAACTGTTCCTGAAGGTTGTGCAGCACGGCAGCACCGTTAGGACAGTTGACACAGTTCATACCTGTAAATTCCTGAATGAGTATTACACGAGAAATCTCAGGACGCTCAACAGGAATGTAACGGTCATTCTCATCTATATTGTCGCAGGCTGTCAATGCGCCGGCAAAAGCACAGGCAGTCAAGCCTATAAATAATTTATTGTTCATCATTAAGAAGAAATGAAATTATCAGAATGTGTAGTTATAGCTAACTTGGAAACCTTTGGTAGCAGGTACCCAACGGCATACACCACCTGAGCAGTTGTAACCTGCACGTGTGCGGCCATAACCGAAAGTGAAACGGTTTGCTTTGTAGTTATAGGTGACCAGAGCATTGTAGTAATTAATATTAGTAGCACCGGCATTGTAGGTGTCGGAGAATGTAAACATCCAGTGGGGTGCTAATGAAAGCTCTACAAGACCTGATAACCAGTCACCTTCATCTTGTTTGGTGGTAAGATATTGAAGTTCCCAGCGCAGCTGAGTTCTTTTGGCCATCTTCCACTGACCTTCAAGAATGAAGATATTGGCTGTAACCATAGCTCCGTTGACACCGTGCCCCTCGACTACTTCCTGATTATATTTCTGGAAGAGATAGAAAAGTGTAAACGAAAGTTTACGATTGAATTTCTTGCTTATATCAAAATTGATGTCAGCATAGTTGAGGCTACCCATTTTCCAGAATGGTGCGCCATACTGGTTAGTGCCCATTGCCGGTTTGTGAGGATCGCTACCCTCCGGTACATTACGATCCAGAGCTGTAATATATGAACCAGCTAAATGTACGGTTGTACCATATTTACCTCCTATAGGTGTACCTTTCTTGAAAAGGTAACTGAGTTCTGCTTGCAGTGCCCACTCACCGTCAGGCTGAGTAGCATAAGGATACATAGCAGCCAGGGCATAGGTCTGTGTAAGGGTGAAAGCTGGCAGGTGATTGACGTATGAAGAAATACCTACTTCAGAACGCTTAGAGCGGAAACTCATATTGTCGCTGCGTTTAGCTTGAACTAAGGCTGAGAAACCGCGTGAGGAGTATGAACCTGAAAGAAGAACGGCAGAACCACGTCGATAAGTATAATTGTTATCGGCACTGGGGTCGTTGTTCTTGGTGGCTACCTCAGCAAGAATACTGAAATCATGGAGGCGTACTTTAGCACGTGCGTCGAAGGCAGCTGTGTTACGTGGCAAGTGGAGACGACTATCTAATGCTGGCTGAACAAGAATGGTCTCGTCTTTCTCATGTTTGCCTACATAAGAGAATCCTAACATCAGACCATAATCCTGTCCGAAAGCTTTTCTGAATGATTCATCAAGGCTCCACTCAGCATCAGCACCCCATATCCATGAAGAGTTGCGTTCCCAGTATCGGCGTTGTTTTCCAGCAAGACCTGTGAAATATACTCCGGGTGACGGATTAAGTTTAATACGGCCACCGCGTAAGGCATTGTCAACGCCAAGAGAACGTTCCTGATAGGTACGCAGAATAAGGCCAGAACCAAACTGTTCATAGTAGTCACCAACAGTGAGCTGTGCCCATTTGTAACGACCTGTAGCCCATATATAAGGTACACCCCAACCGGCGAAATCGGTATCATACCCCGGCAAAGGCCATTTAGTCCATTGAAAACGACCTCCTACCGAAACGTAAGGGGCATTGATGGTAAGATCAAAATACGTATTGTTTAGTACGTCTTTCTCGTATTTACCGGTATTTATGGCTTCATCTTCCTGTGGGATAAGAAATTCCGTCTGTATAGAGCCAGTAGCACGTATCTGACTTGACCAGCTACGGGTGGTGAGTGAGATATTGCTCATGTCATCAGTGACATTTACACTCTTGCTGACCAGTCCAGGATAAAATATGTTAAGAGTGGAGACACTCGAAGGAACTGTAATTTTGAAATTTCCTTCGTTATCGGTGACTCCCACAGTAGATGTGCCACGATATGATATGATCGCCCCCGAGAGTGGTCGGCCATCGCGGTCGGTGACGGTGCCCTGGCAGGTAACGCCTTCAGAGCTTTGGGCTGAAGCGGCAGAAGCGGCAGCAGCCATGATGGCAGCTGTAAGGAACAGTCGTTTCATAAAAGACTTTAAGTTTTTAATTGGTAGTAGCTTTAAGTTTTTGGTCGGTGAAGGAAAGATAAAGAGGCGAGAGTATGTATGATATTAGGCTTTTATATAGCAGACAGTAAAATACACATACAGCTTGCGCAAGTCCTAAGGCACCTGCACAAGCCGATAAAGTATTGAATTTACATGCTGAAATATAAGGCACTGTTAGAGTGCTTTCTTGACAGCTTCGAGGATGTCCTCTTCGCCACCGTCAACGTAACCTTGATGGTTCCAGACGATGTTGCCCTGTCCGTCGACTACAAAAACGTGAGGAATGTCGTTGACACCGAGCTGACGCTTAAATTCTCCGTTAGGGTCAAGAAGAACTTCATATTCCCAGCCTTTGCTCTGTACGAGAGGTTTTACTTTCTGTTCGTTCTGGGCTTCGTCAATGCTAACAGCATAGACTTTAACGCCAGTTTCCTCTTGCCAGTCTTCGTAGACTTCAGCAATTGCTTTGAGTTCACGCTGGCATGGTTTGCACCAGAGAGCAAAGAAGCTGATGACGAAGGGCTTGCCATCATTGTCAAGTTGAGCTGTGTCAATAGTCTTTCCGTCTAAGTTCTTAAGCGTAACTGAGGGGAGAGCTGCATTAGCTCCAAAGGCAGTAAGTGCTAAAGCGGCCGCAATCCATAATTTCTTAAACATATCAGTCAGGTTGTTTAATTGGTTAATCATCATTTATATCGAGCAACCGATCAAATTGAAAGAACGGCTGACCCAAGGAAAACAATCAGCAGCAATATACCGATAGTGTTGAATAAGCGTTGCTAAGTTACGATGAATTTTTCATACTTGCAAGCTGTAAAGGCTAATTAATGCGCTTTTTATCGGGATATAGTAGCTATAACTTATATGATTTCTGACAATATAAACGTATATAAGGTTTACATATTATACGTTGAAAATTCAATAAATTTAAAAGCATGTAAAAAGATTAAACAAAAAATAAGATTTAGAATAAAAAGTAATGAGGTGAAAGATTTTGAAGGCTAAAAAAAAATAATTAAATTTGCCTCCATTAAAGCCGGTTAAAATGTCGGCTCCATAATACTACGATCATCAACCACCCTCGGAGGAGGGTAATAATCTATATACACATGAAAATAAAACGATTGCTACTCGGCGACGAGGCTCTTGCCCTTGGCGCCTTGAATGGCGGACTGTCGGGTGCGTATGCTTATCCCGGCACACCATCAACTGAGATTCTGGAATATATACAATCAGCTCCTTTGACTAAGGAGCGTTCGATACATTCTCATTGGTCAAGTAATGAGAAGACTGCTGTTGAGGAAGCTTTGGGTATGTCTTTCTGCGGTAAGCGTGCCATTGTGTCTATGAAACACGTAGGTCTTAATGTAGCAGCTGATCCATTTGTCAATTCTGGTATGACAGGAGCTAATGGTGGTCTGCTCGTAGTAGCAGCTGATGACCCTTCTATGCATTCATCACAGAATGAGCAGGACTCTCGTTTCTATGCGGATTTCGCTATGATTCCGGTACTTGAGCCCAGTAATCAGCAGGAAGCTTACGATATGGCCCGATATGGCTTTGAGCTTTCAGAACGTCATTCAATACCTGTGATGGTAAGACTTGTGACACGTCTCAGCCATTCACGTGCAGTAGTAG
This sequence comes from uncultured Sangeribacter sp., assembly GCA_964400325.1. Lineage (GTDB taxonomy): Bacteria > Bacteroidota > Bacteroidia > Bacteroidales > Muribaculaceae > Lepagella. Next base: position 7,792 of record CAYNUE010000021.1, read on the forward strand.
AAACAGATGAAACTCCGCTTCCGGAAAACACACTTCATTATCCGGCTCAGCCACGTCAGTGGGTATTGATGCCTGCTATCTCGCGTGAACGTAATAAACGTCTTGTAGCAGACTATGAAAAACTCGGTGAGGAGTCATCTGACTCACCTTTTAACCGTTATGTGGACGGTGAAGATCACAGCATGGGTATAGTCGCAAGTGGTTTAGCATGGAACTATCTGATGGAAGCATGTGGTGGCAAATGTAAATACCCAGTTGTGAAAGTATCACAATATCCTCTGCCTAAGAAACTTATCAATCGTCTGTTTGACGAATGCGAAACTGTGCTTGTGCTTGAAGAGGGTCAGCCCTTTATAGAAAAACAGCTGCGTGGTGTACTTGACCGTACGGGTAGAATCTTCGGTAAACTTTCTGGTCAGGTAGTACGCACAGGAGAGCTTACACCTGATGAAGTACGTTTGGCTCTTCATAAGGTAAAGGCGGATATGGCTGAAACAGCTCCTGTAGATCCGAAGGCTCCATCACAGATAGTCAAACCTCGTCCACCTGCTTTATGCCAGGGCTGTGGTCACCGTGATGTTTATCATGCTCTTAATGATGTCTTGGCTGAGTACGAGAATCCACGTGTGTTCGGTGACATAGGTTGTTATACACTCGGTTTCCTTTCACCCTTCAATGCTATTGATACATGTGTGGATATGGGTGCTTCTATAACAATGGCTAAAGGTGCAGCTGACGCTGGTCAGCATCCTGCTGTTGCTATAATCGGCGACTCTACGTTCACTCACTCGGGTATGACCGGATTGTTAGATGCAGTAAATGAAAATTCCAATATACTGGTGATAATATCTGATAACCTGACTACCGGTATGACTGGAGGTCAAGATTCGCAGGGCACAGGTAAACTTGAGGCTATATGCGAAGGAATCGGAGTTGATCCTGCCCATCTTTATACCATAGATTCACTACCTAAGAATCATGATGAGATGATGAGAATATTCCGTGAAGGAATTGACTATCCTGGATTGTCGGTAGTGATTTCGCGTCGCGAATGTATACAGACGGCTCGTCGTCATGCCAGTGCAAAGGCTAAAGCTGCTCAGAAGTAAATTGTGAATGAATGTCAGGAGATTTATAAACTTCTATCTGACAAGAAAAACATAGATAAAACACCATGAAACATGATATAGTACTGGCCGGTGTAGGAGGTCAGGGAATACTTTCAATAGCTACTATACTTGGTGCTGCTGCTCTTAAGGAAGGCTTGCACCTGAAACAAGCCGAAGTACACGGTATGAGTCAGCGTGGGGGTGACGTACAGTCAAACTTGCGTCTGAGCAGCGATGCCATAGCTTCTGACCTGATACCTTTGGGCGGAGCTGATCTTATCGTGTCTCTTGAGCCTATGGAGGCGTTGCGTTATCTTCCTTATCTAAGTAAGGAGGGATGGATAGTAACGAATACCACACCTTTCATAAATATAGATAATTATCCCGATATGGCTGATATCGAGGCTGAACTGGCTGCTCAGGGGCGTGTGATAGCTTTCGATATGGACGCACTGGCTAAGGAAGTGGCATCGGCACGTAGCTCTAATATGGTCTTGCTGGGTGCAGCTTCACCTATGATTGAGATAGACAGTGATAAGATAGAAGACGGTATACGTAATGTGTTCGGTGCTAAAGGTGAAAAGATAGTTGAAGCTAATATTGCAGCTTACAGAGCCGGACGAGAGTATGCTGAGAGAATAATAAACGAGAAGAAACAGACGGTTTAAACCTACCCGTGCAGAACACTAAGAAGATATGTTTCCTATAACAAAAGAAACACTGGATGCTGTGGCCCAGCGTCTTGAAATACCCGATATAAACTCGGCTACTATAAGGCAGATAGCTGCTTTAGCCGCACAGCTGGAAGCAGAAGCAGGTGAAAATTTTATTCACCTTGAACTCGGTCAACCCGGTCTGCCTGCGGAACAGATAGGTATCGAAGCTGAAATTGAAGCATTGCGTTCGGGGGTAGCAAATCGTTATCCAGATATAGCAGGTGTTCCGCTTCTTAAACGTAACGGAGCAGAGTTTCTTAAGGCTTTTCTTAACGTTGATGTGTCTCCGCGTAGTATAATCCCGACTGTAGGCTCAATGCAGGGTAGTTTTACCTTGATGTTGCTTTTACGTCAACGTCTGGAAGGTAAGGATACCATGCTGTTTATGAATCCTGGTTTCCCGGCACAGCGTCATCAGGCTAAGGTGCTCGGCATAGCTCAGGAATCATTCGATATATATGAATATCGTGGTGCAAAACTTGAGGAGAAGCTTGAAAGTATATTGGCAAAAGGAAATATCACGGCCATGATATACAGCAATCCTAATAACCCGGCATGGACAAATCTGACAGATGAGGAGCTTGAGGTTATAGGTAGACTGGCTACTAAGTATGATGTGATAATCCTTGAGGATCTTGCTTACCTTGGTATGGACTTTAGACAGGACTTCAGTCGTCCGTTTGAGCCACCTTATATACCCACGGTTGCTAAGTACACTGATAACTATATTCTCTTGGTATCAGGCTCTAAAATATTCAGTTATGCCGGTCAGCGCATTGCCATGGTATGCATGAGTGATGCTGTGTTCGGACGCCATTATAAGAATCTTGAGACCTTCTACGAGATGCCTTCGTTTGGAGATGCTTATATATTCGGTGTTTTATATACAGCTTCGAGCGGTGTGTCGCATTCTGCTCAGTATGCTTTGGCTGCCATGTTAAAAGCTGCAGTGTCTGGTGAATTGAATTTTGTAGGTAACACAAGTGAATATGGACGTAGAGCAGAGGTAGTGAAGAAGGCCTTTACTGACAATGGATTCCATTTGGTATATGCTATTGACGGAGACCAGCCAATATCTGACGGATTCTTCTTTACAGCCGGTTATCCAGGCCTTAGCTCTGCTGAATTACAGGCTGAATTGCTCAGATATGGTGTGTCAACGATATCATTGACTTCGACTGGAAGCGAACAGCCAGGTGTACGTGTGACGGTATCTACAATCTCAGATGACAATGCATTTGAGACTCTTAAGAGACGTCTGGAAGCTTTCGACCGTGATCATAAAAACGTCCAGTAGATAAACGACATTGAATTATAAGCCGCAAGACTTATTAATATGAAAGTGAACTACACTACAGCTCAAGAGGCTGTAAAACTGATAGAAAATGGTGACCACGTTTACATACAGGGTTCTACATCAGTACCAGAGATTCTGGTAGCCGCGTTAGCTGAACGAGGTAATGAATTGCGTGATGTGACGCTGTATTCGGCATTTGCAGTGACGAAAGGTCCAGCTCCTTATTGCAAACCTGAATATAAGGAGTCATTCCTGGTTGATTCGTTTTTCGTCTCAAATTCTGTACGTCAGTGGATAGCTGAAGGTTACGGTACGATGACGCCACGTTTCTTAGGTGAGGTGCCGGCACTTTTCCGCGATGGTACATGTCGTGTAGATGTGGCTCTGCTGAATTGCTCGATGCCTAACGAAGAAGGTTATGTAAGCTTTGGTGTTTCAGCTGATTTGGCTACTGCTGCAACTGAGTGTGCTGATAGGGTAATAGCACAGATAAACCCTCACATGCCCTTCTCGTATGGTGATCCTGTAATACATCTATCACAGTTGTCAGCTGCTGTTATGGTTGATGATCCGCTTGTAGAAGTGCCTACTGCTGTACCTACTGAAAAGGAACTTGCTATAGGCAATTATATAGCCGAACTGATACCTGATGGAGCAACCCTTCAGATTGGTGTTGGCGGTATACCTAACGCTGTTATACGTGCCTTGGAGCATCATAAGCACTTAGGCCTGCATACTGAAGCTATGACTGACGGTGTATTGCCCTTATTGGAAAAGGGTATTATAGATAATACACAAAAGAAGATAATGCCGGGGAAATCGGTAGCTTCTTTAGCTCTTGGCTCACGTAGACTGTATGACTATATGGACGGTAATAAGGATATAATTTTTAAGGATGTGGCATGGACAAATAATCCATTTATTATAGCCCAGAATCCTAAGGTTATGTCAATAAATTCTTGTCTTGAAATAGATCTTACAGGGCAGATATGTGCCGATTCAATAGGCACACGTATATTTTCAAGTGTAGGTGGACAGCATGATTTTGTGTACGGTTCTTCGCAAAGTGAGGGCGGTAAATCGTTCTTGGCTATGCTGGCAACCACCAATAAGGGTGCAACAAAAATCAAGCCTATATTGACGCCTGGAGCAGGTGTGGTGACTACAAGATTCCAGACTAACTATGTAGTGACAGAATATGGTGCTGTTGACCTTAGAGGTAAGAATCTGGCACAACGAGCTAAATTGATGATATCAGTGGCTGCTCCCGAATTTAGAGAAGAGCTTGAAAAGGCAGCTGCCGAGAGATTCGGGTACAGTTTTCTTCGTCTTAAAAACTGACTAAGAATATAAAAATAATCTGTTTTATTATAGAGGCTGTCATTTGGTTGGCAGCCTCTATTTTTCTAAGAAATAACTATGTTTTATGGCTTAAGATACCAAGGTGTGCTTAAGAAACATATATCGCTTTTAAGGGCTCCTCATGATAAAAAATCTATTTTTCTTTAACCTGTGAGGCTATTTAATTGTTATTCTAAAAGAATGTGTTTTCAATTATTTACTGGCTAAACTGAAAGAATATGACTCCAGATGAAATAAAGCGTCAGATGATGTTGTTGTGGAAAAAAACATTTCATGACACAGACGAATATATCAACCTTGTATTTGATAATTATTATTCTACAGATAGAATAGAATATTATGAAATTGATGGCAACATAGTCTCTGCTCTGATGGAAATTCCATATATATTCGGTTGGAAGAATCATGAGGTTAAGGGAATGTATTTGTGTGGTCTTATGACAGATCAACAATATCGTCGTCGTGGTATAATGCAGACATTATTGGAACGTGCTATAAAAAAAGCAAAAAATGAAGATTATGCTTTTTGTTTTCTTATACCTGCTGATAGTGGACTAATAAAATATTATTCTGTACAGGGTTATTCAAATGCTTTTTATAGGGTTGTAAATCGCTATACAGCCTTACATAATTTTAGGCAAGAGTATATGACTTTTGTTATGAATAATAATGAACGTACTGGAGAATTAAAAATGAAATATTATGATTCTCTTAAGTTCGAAAAAATATTATTGTCTAATAATAATATAGATAATAATATTATTAATTTTATTTATGATAAAGAAAATAATAGTGAATATATCGTTATACGGCATTCGCATAAAGATATAGAATTATTTTTACGTGAAAATTATTTATCACAGAACAGTAGTTTTTTTGTAAAAGATAAAGAGGAAAAAATAACTGCTGTGGCAGTGACAGAAGAGAATGACGATGTAATAAGTGTACTGCATATTTACTCTACTGATTTATGTAGTAAGATGCGTATTCTTGATGGTATTCGCCTTGCTGGAGGTGGGAAGTCTTTATTGGTATATGAGTATCCCGAAGCTTCTCATCGTACAGCCTTATGGAATAGAAGCTATGTAGCAACTGATGATACAAGTCCAGTAGCTTTAGTAACCCAGACGTCCGAACGTGTGTATAATGTAGCCGCTCATGCAAGCTCTTATGGTATGGTCAGGTTTGTAGATATACTGACTGTGCTAAGATTGTTAGCCGATTGGAAAAGAGAAATGAAAGTTAAGATACTTGTAAGAGAAACTAAGGAAAGTGTTGGGTGTTACTATACTGTTGATAAGGGATATTGTAATAGTAGGGTGGTTAGTGACGAAGAACTTACAAAATTGGAAAAAGATAGCTCAGTGCTTACTTTAACCTCTTATCAACTTCAGGAGATTTTATGTCGTCGTCCGGATGCAGATAGACTCATAATGGAGGCCTTCGGCTTACCTCGCCTTGGTCTTGATACATGTCTTCTGCTTGATTAAATTTAAAAAGTGAGTTCAGAAAAATTAAAATTGCACATATTCTAAGAATATGTGCAATTTTAATTTTTCTGAACCTTTAAATATATAGAATTGTTATTAATATATAATATTGATTTATAGAAATATAGATATTATATAAGGATATTTAAGTGGGTTGAGAATTAGACATATTTTTTAAGCTTATAAATTATGTGAGAGATTTAATTCTGAGTAATGTCAAATAGAGCTTTTTATGTATGTTGAGGTGTTGTGATTCATAAAGAGTCACTTTTAAACAGGGGAGTACTTTCGTAATTGTTTTATGGTATCTATACTTAGGTTTACTATATTTGGTAGAGTAGGATAGCTCTTGGGAGTAGAGAAGAATTAAGTAGGTTTGATAGAAGTAATCTTTTAAGAGAAACTGCCTCTAAGGACTGCAATTTTTGTAGATCGTAGTGGTTAGTTGATGATGCAATAGGCAGTTCCTGAGATAGTGTATTATTTAATTTCTGCCATCTAATTAATTTCTAAGTTCCTCTTAGAAATTAATTAACACATAGAGAGTAGTTATTTTTGAGATGATTTGGCTGCGGAGAGTAGGGAAATATTTTAGTATTCTACTTAGGGCAAGTATGAGTCGGCCAATAATAAGTTTTATGATTCAAGATGCAAAAGAAATTCTAAGAAACACATATCATCTAATTTTAAAGAACTACTTACAAGGTATAGGTCTAATAAATAGAATTTAATTTTATCATGCTTCTGTTCTGGGAAGTTATATAGACTGTAAGTATATTGGTTGATTTGGTATGTTAATCTTCGTTTTGGATATACATCATCTCAAAACAACAGTATTTTATATATTATTCTGAGTAGGGTAGATAATCGTGAGGCAAAGTTGATAAAAATATTGTAGAGTAGAATATACTTTTATAGTTAGATTAAAAAATAGGATATAGTCATTAAAATGATTATGGAGAAGATTTGAGGTTTCTCTTCACTATACTTTACATTCAAATTAAGATAGAAGTTTCATGTTATAATATCTAATTTATGTAAGATAGGACTGTATTAAGGCTCAGAAAAATAAATTATGCACACATTGAGCTAATATGTGCATAATTTATTTTTCTGAGCCTTAATATGTCTAAATTTTTATTTACATGAATTAATTGAAAATCAATAATAAAATTACCAAATGTAAACTTTTTAGGCCTATGAGAATGTGTTGAATTTTATTTTGTGAATGACTGATAGGGGAGAATTAAATCTCATGATAAAAAATAACTTGAGAATCGTATCAAATTAAAAAGTTATGATGTTTGGAGAAAGAATGGAGGTCAGCTCGCTGCTATGGTAAAAGTTTGATTCAGGAGTCAAGAAGGAAATTCTAATTTTAGAATACAATTTTATCGGAGAGTGAAAATCTATGTTGCCTAAACAAGAATGATATGATGGAAGGATAGAAAGAAGAGTATAGTTATCTTATCATTGGTGAGTTATTATATTATGATAAATTTATGAGGATAAAACTTGGTTTTACAGAAAAATATATGTGGCTCGATAATATTTAAGGAGTTGAGGAACTCCAATAAGGTAGTTAAAGATCTGTAGTTACAAAGTAATCAATTCAAGGTAAAACTTTTCTTCCAGAAGTATATCAGGATTCATAAGGCTTCAGGTAAAATCCTTTTATTAGTTGGAATTTAGGATATTTTCTCTGGATTAGAGGTGTATTGGGTTCAAAATAATCAGTCGCCTATCGTACTCTTTGAGTTTAGGGCCTTATTCAAAGAAGAAAATAAGTGAAAAATGTCGAAGTAGGGGAGTAAAATAATGCTTAGTAAGCTTGAATTTCTAAATGTGAAATTACAAATAAAATAAATTTTGGATTTACAATTTGGAAAAAGATTTGATCTTTCTATAGAGAAATTTAATATTGCTTATGAGAATATATTTATAAAAGTATATTTTGATTATGTAATCTATTTCTATATAAGAATTATAACTGTTAATATTTTTTTACATTAAATTTAATTAGATGATTTTCATTATTTTACTACTTATTTATATATCTACTTTAGAAATTATATAGGGATTTGTAGATATAATGCTAAATTTTTGGTATTATTTCAGTTTATATAATTGAATTAAAGTATTTTATACGTATTATATTATCTTTTATTGTAATTAATTTAATTTGTAAATAAAAATAATATTCTGCCATGTGTTGAGATGATTTACAAATTTTAATAGTGTTCTTTTTATTTGTAAATTTGAATAAATAAATTTTAATTGTTACTTTTGTAATCTTAAAATTAAGAATTGTAAAAAAATAAATGGAAAATACGGTTGCCAATCGTCTGAAATACTTTATCAGCAAAGAGAGACTCAATAGTTCTCAGTTTGCTGATGCGTGCGGCATTCCGCGCCCTACTCTCTCTCAGTTGTTGACAGGTCGTAATAAAAAGATAAGCGATCAGCTAATAGGTCAAATCCATGCTGCTTTTCCTCAGCTATCAATATTATGGTTATTGTTTGGAGAGGGCGAAATGTACAGTGTAGGTGGTGGCAGTTCCTCTATATCTGCAGGAGCTTTTGGAGCTACCGAAGGTTCAGCCTATGATATAGAATCTCAAAATGATGTTGATAATACAGATGGTAAAGCAGGTTCAGATGTTAAAGTGAATAATGATGGCATTGATTCTAATGGAAGTCTTAACTCTTTTCCACCAGTTTCAGGTATGTCTGCGTCGTATAATGCCAGCGCTGCTATTTTAGCTGCTGATTATAAGAATCTGGCTTTAATGAAGCAAATAGAATCTATGAAGCAGAATGCACGTCGAGTAGTGCAAATCACTATATACTATGATGATTCTACTTTTGAGACTTTTGTTCCTGGTAAATAATAGGTTCGTTTATAGACAGCTATACGCACATACGATGATGATGAGTACGTTACAAGATATAGAGAAGTAATCAGGTAATATCGGGGATATTAAGATGTAAGCTTCGTATTAGATAAAAGCAGCTATTTAAATAATGGGCGTATAATTAATATACTTAGTAGTTTGGTATATTAAGACTACGAATGGTTGAATAGTAGTCTTGTGTCTGCTTTCGTCGAAACGAAGTTGTTGTATCGGTGACTGGACTTTAGGATTTTTAGTAGTTCCTCGGTTCAATCATCAAATATAGATGATGCTGGATCTAATGGATATGTCTTCAAGAGAGGTGCAGAAGACAACATAGTGTAGTTACTTTGTGTACTCCATATTTGTTCACAATAAGCTTGTGCGTACTTGATGCGTAAGCATAGTTCGTGACTACTGAAGTTTGTGTGCCGTAAGTTTTGACTGCTAATAATATTCTCAAGTGAAATGATTACGATTTTGGAGGAGTAATGATTACATGATAATCGGCTTATTCTGAGCAGTTGGATTACCGTAAAAATTGATTAGATTCTGAAGTGGGTTAATTTTTATATTATGACTATTAAAGTAGTGATTCTTAATATGTAAAGTTAGAATAATTCTATTAATATCTATATGGCAAATAATATATGAATGTTAAAATTTAAGTTTTATTATAAAATCATATATTTAATTAGTTAATTTAACTAAATGAAAAACTACCATTTTTTCATAGCAAATAGATTTTGACAGTAGGTTTAATCTGTAGTGGTTCCTTATATACTATGGGGTATTGAAAGTGCGTTAGTAAGTAAGCGTATATATCCATCTTAATTTCAATCGGTATGATTCAAGAAAATAATAAAAAAGATATGAAGTATAGAATGTCCAGAACTCTGATGGTATTAGGTGTCCTGAGTGGATGTTCCATGACTTCAGTCTCTTATTCAGCTTCTCCATTAAGCTTTGAAGGTAATACATATAAGGTGATAGATATAGACGCAGAGAAATCTACTGGTCTTAATAAAATATACGTTCTCAATGATGTTAAGGGTGTCTCAGTTGTATACTCGGCTTCAGGGAATAACGCTTCCGTAAAATGGTACCGTTATAGTAATCTTGGTGGTGGGTATGCTGAAGAAATTACTGATATAGAACGTGATGGTTCAAAATATCGACTTGTTAATCTTGAAGGCGATATGGGTTATATTATCGAAGATGATAATACAAGCTATTATTTTTGGGTAGTTGATTACAGCCGTCATGTATTCCATATTTCTAACGTGACTTCTGCTGCACAACAAGATTGTGACAGTGAAACATTAGATGTGACAGGCTCAGGTGAGGCGATACATTACTATACTATAAACGGTCAACCACGAGTGTTGAGTAGAGAAATTGAAGTAAAATATTATAATCTTGAATGGGATACTTCATCATCTTCGTATATACAGTATGAAAATACTGTAAAACTTGAGAGTATGGGTGGTCAGATAATAGTTCGCCCAGCAGCTCTTTGTGATACTGATTTCAGTGTGACCGGTGACCGTTTTCTGAAGGTATGGAATATGTCGGAAACTGCTGAGACTACTAATATTCGCCCACATGCTGTAGAGATTCATACTGAGGCGGAACAAGCAGATGATGCTACTGCTGATACTGACATTGGTAGCAATGTAATTAAGACTGACTCTAACGGTATGGGAGGTAGTGCACCAGCTGAAATAAGTTTTTATGCTTATACTACTGATGGTGTAATGCATGAAGAATGGCAAATGTCATCTGATTCCGAATTTTTGGAAATATCACATCGATTCGCAGGAAAAGATTTAAATTATACATTTACAGAGGAAGGAGATTATTATCTACGCTTCATCGGCAGTAACTCTGACGGTACCTGTGATGCTATCAGTGAAACTTATGTTGTTACTATCGGTGATTCTGAATTACTATGTCCCAACGCCTTCTCGCCTAATGATGATGGTGTCAACGACATTTGGAAAATATCGTATAGAAGTTTGTTGGACTTCAAATGTTGGATTTTCGACCGCACAGGTAAGCAGCTTTATCATTATACTGACCCATCTGGAGGTTGGGATGGCACCTATCGTGGAAAGAAAGTAAAACCTGGTGTATATTATTATGTAATCCAGGCTACAGGTGCAGATGGTAAAAAATATAAGAAAAGCGGAGACATAAACATAATACGTTATCGCGGGGGATCAGGTAGCTCAACTGAAACTACTGAATAAACTTATTACATCCCAATACGGTAATGTAAGATGTAATAAGTAAGTAAGACCGAGATAGAAACAAGTACTATCTCGGTAGACACTTTTTGTCTAAAAAAAAAGTTATGGTGCTATGAGAAGATAAGGAAAAATATATGTTAGAATAATATGGAAACAATTACAAATATTTCAGACTCTGTTGAGGTCTATGGCGCTCGAGTACATAATCTGAGGAACATCGATGTTAGTATACCACATAAATCACTTACTGTCATAACTGGACTAAGCGGTTCGGGAAAATCATCTTTGGCTTTTGACACCATATTTGCGGAAGGGCAAAGGAGATACATAGAGACATTTTCTGCTTATGCCAGAAATCTTCTTGGTTCTATGGAACGCCCTGATGTAGATAAAATCACTGGTCTAAGCCCTGTAATAAGTATTGAACAGAAAACTGTAAATAAAAATCCACGTAGTACTATTGGTACCACTACTGAGATTTATGATTTTTTCCGTCTTTTATATGCTCGTCTTGGTGAGGCTCGCAGTTATTTATCCGGACAGCCAATGGTAAAATATACAAAGGATAAAATTGTCAGTCTTATTTCTCAGCAATATGAAGGTCGTAAAATAATGATATTGGCTCCTCTTATTAAAAATCGTAAAGGTCATTATAAAGAACTTTTTGAAACATTGCGTAAAAAGGGTTATCTTAATGTTCGGGTTGATGGTAGGATAATGGAACTTATGCCTGGCATGAAGTTAGATCGTTATCGTAATCACTCGATAGAATTGGTAATAGATCGGCTACGTAGTTCAAGTGATGATATACAAAGATTACGAAATTCGGTAGAGTCTGCTCTTAAACAAGGAGACAAACAACTCATAGTATATGATACTGAAAAAGATGAAATAAGATATTTCAGTCAGAGTATGATGGATCCAGTTACCGGACTTTCTTATCCGGAAGCAGCTCCACATAGTTTCTCTTTCAATTCTCCTCAAGGTTCATGCCGTCGTTGTAAGGGTTTGGGCACAGTAAATGTTGTAGATATTGATAAACTTATTCCTGATAGGTACAAGTCTATATATGATGGTGCTATAACGGCTTTGGGTAAGTATAAAAATTCATTAATCTTTTGGCAAATAGAAGCGATATGTCAGTTGTATGATGTTACTATCAAGACTCCAGTCAAGGATCTTCCAGAAGAGTGTCTTAATGATATTTTGAATGGTACTGATGTCAAACTCGATATAAAAAATGAGACTCTTTCGACAGCATATTTCAATGCAGGGTATGAAGGTGTAGTAAAGTACATAGAAATGCAGCAGGATGAAGATGCTGGAGCAGAGGCCAATAAATGGAGTGGTCAATTCTTCTCACATAAAACATGTCCTGAATGTAATGGTACACGTCTCAATATTATAGCACGTAATTATTTCATTGACGGAAAGAGCATTGCAGATGTCGTGAGTATGGACATCTCTCAGCTATATGAGTGGACACAGACTTTGGAAAGTAAAATAGATCCTGCACGTGTAGTAATAGCAGGGGAAATACTTAAAGAGATACGTTCACGTCTTAAATTTTTGCTTGATGTTGGTCTGGATTATCTTTCGCTTAATCGTTCGAGTGGGTCGCTCAGTGGCGGAGAGAGCCAGCGTATACGTCTTGCCACTCAGATTGGTTCTGAACTTGTCAATGTGTTGTATATACTTGATGAGCCTTCGATAGGATTGCACCAACGTGATAACGAACGTCTGATAAACAGTCTAAAAACATTGCGTGATAACGGCAATTCAATAATAGTGGTAGAACATGACCGCGACATAATGCAGCAGGCTGATTATGTAGTAGATATAGGTCCTGGTGCCGGACGTCATGGCGGAAAAGTAGTATTTCAAGGTACTCCTAATGATATGCTCAAAACAAAGACCTTGACTGCTTCATACCTGAATGGAGCCAAGGGAATATCAGTACCTGAACAGAGGCGTACAGGTAATGGTAAATATCTAACACTTATGGGCGCTACAGGAAATAATCTTAAATCAGTAGATTTAAAGTTGCCTTTGGGTAGTTTTATATGTGTCACTGGTGTGAGTGGTAGTGGTAAATCATCGTTAATAAATGGTACTTTATATCCTCTGTTAGCTCAGCGTTTCTATAGAGCTTTACAGGAGCCATTGCCATATACTAGCGTTGAAGGTGTTGAGAATATTGATAAAGTTATCACTGTAGATCAGTCGCCACTTGGACGTTCTCCACGTTCTAATCCTGCTACTTATACAGGAGTGTTTTCTGACATACGAAAATTATTTGTTGAACTTCCGGAGTCTAAGTTGCGAGGTTACAAACCGGGGAGATTTTCATTTAATATCTCAGGTGGACGTTGTGAGACCTGTAAAGGGAATGGTTACCGGACGATAGAAATGAATTTCCTTCCTGATGTCTATGTGCCATGTGAGAGCTGTCATGGTAAACGTTACAATCGAGAGACACTTGAAGTCAGGTACAAAGGTAAATCAATAGCTGATGTGCTTGATATGACAGTAGACCAGGCAGTAGAGTTTTTTGAGAATATACCTTCGATACACCGAAAAATAAAGGTTTTACAGGATATCGGATTAGGATATATAAAGTTAGGACAACCATCGAACAGTTTGAGCGGTGGTGAGAATCAGCGTGTCAAATTGGCTACTGAATTGGCAAAAAAGGATACGGGTAAAACTCTCTATATATTAGATGAGCCTACTACAGGATTACATTTTGAAGATATTCGCGTACTGCTTAGTGTAATAGAACGATTGGTAGATAAGGGGAACACTATGGTAGTGATAGAACATAATCTTGATGTGGTCAAGAGTGCTGATTATATCATAGACTTAGGACCTGAAGGCGGACGTGAAGGCGGCCAGATAGTGGCTCAAGGCACCCCTGAAGAAGTAGCTAATGCCAATACACCTACTGCTCGCTTTCTGCAACTGGAACTTGGAAATGTAAAAAAATAATATGCTAAAACGTTAAAATTTAATCTAAATAGCAGTTTAAGTTGTTAAATAATAAAAAGTGATAAACTGTATTACAGATAGTACAAAATTTATATAAATACTATGGTTTTGTAATACGTAGATTAAAAAGTTATGAAAAAAACAATTTTTGTATCAGCAGCTGCCGTAGCTCTTTTATCGCTGGCAGCTTGCTCAGGCAACAAGACTGCCAGCGAACAGAAAGCCACTGAAGAAACTAGTAAGAATGTAACTTATACCGGCATATTGCCAGCTGCTGACACTGACGGTGTACGTTATGCTCTTAATCTGGACTATACCAGTGACAATGAGGGTAGCTATAAGCTTGATCAGACCTATCTTGTAGCTGATAGTACAGCTGCCGATGGTTATAAAGACAAGGATAGCTTTAAGACTGAAGGTACCTTCGCTGTTGAGAGCAAAGATGCTAAGAAATATCTAAAGCTTACTGAGACTGCTAAGGCAGACACTACAGCTAAAGCTGATGTGATGTATTTCCTTGTAGATTCTGACTCGACAATGACGATGGTTAACTCCGATCTTCAGGTATCAGTCAATCCTGATATGAACTATACATTGAAGCTCGAGAAATAATCAAAAATCAGTAGATTATAAAAGCACAACACCTCATCACAAATTTGTGATGAGGTGTTGTGCTTTTATAATCAGTAGGTTAGGGCTGGGAATCTTTATCCAGCATCAATTGTACTCTGACTGACTCTTCATGAATAGCTGAGAAAACGGTACGCATGAATTCTTCGCTCATGCCAAGGCTTCGAGCCGCCATGACACGTGAAGACATTATATCACCGAAACGTCCGCTTTGTACAACCGGAATGTTATGTGAGCGTTTATAATCGCCTATTTCACGTGATACATTCATTCGCTTAGCCAAAATATCAAGCAATTCATTATCAAGTTGATCTATCTGTCGGCGCAGACGTGTAAGGTTTTCTGCAGGTACTGGTGTAGAACGATACACTAAGCTATCAAGTATAACTCCAAGACTTTCTGGAGTAACTTGTTGAGCTGCATCACTCCATGCTGCGTCTGGATTACAGTGGCTTTCAATTATAAGACCATCAAGACCCATGTCGAGGGCCTGTTGTGAGAGTGAAGAGATGAGCTCCCGTTTACCTCCTATATGGCTTGGGTCACAGATTATAGGTAAATGTGGATAACGTATGCGCAATTCAAGTGGTATACGCCATTGAGGATGATTGCGATAGGTCTGTAAACCATACGTTGAGAATCCTCGATGAATTACTCCCAGATGTTTTACCCCTGCATTATAGAGACGCTGTAAAGCACCTATCCATAATTCAAGATCAGGATTAACAGGATTCTTAACTAAAACTGTGATGTCAGGTCGCAACGCAGCAATGGAATCGGCTATTTCTTGCATAGCGAATGGATTAGCAGTGGTCCGGGCCCCAATCCAGAGTAAATCTACACCTGCTTTAACTGCTGCTTCAACATGGGTAGGGGTAGCTACTTCTGTCGCAGTTTTCATACCGGTAGTCTCTTTTACTTCGTTAAGCCATGGTAGACCTTTTTCACCGACTCCTTCAAAGCCACCAGGTTTTGTACGTGGTTTCCATATTCCGGCACGAAATATTTTTACTCCCGTACGTGCGAGCCGACGAGCTGTATCTAAAACCTGTTCTCGAGTTTCAGCACTGCAAGGACCTGATATTATAATAGGCTTCGAAAGCTCGATACCTTCGATAGCCAAAGGGAGGATTTCTTTCATATTATTTCAGTTTTTATACGCCGTAATGCCTCCCATAGGTCTTCTTCAGAGGCACATAATGATAGCCTTATATAACGTTCACCCTGACTACCAAATATAAATCCAGGAGTAACAAATACTCTTGCTTCATTAAGTACACGGTCAGCAAGTGTTTCCGAATCTATTTTAGGATTATTGATATGTCCCCATAGGAAAAGTCCTGTCTGAGAAGAATCAAATTTGCATCCTAAAGCCGTCATAATCTGCTCAGCTATCTGCCGGCGTCTTGCATAGATTTCATTAAGTTCGGAATGCCATGCTTTATCCTGTCTAAGAGCGCTGACAGCAGCAAGCATCAACGGTTTAAACTGACCTGAATCTATATTGCTTTTAACTTTCAGAATCCATGAAATAAATTTTGGATTGGAAACAGCGACTCCTACACGCCACCCGGGCATGTTATGACTCTTACTGAGAGAGTTAAGTTCGATAGCTACTTCACGAGCACCTTCAGTGGCAAGCAAGCTTATAGGTTCCGGATTAAGAATCATTGAATAAGGATTGTCGTGTACTAGCAGTATATTATGTCGTTTAGCAAAATTTACGGCTTTCTCAAAAGTCTCTTTTCTGGCACGGGCACCGGTAGGCATGTGAGGATAATTAAGCCACATCATTTTTACACCTGACAGATTTATGTTCTCCAGTTCATCAAAATCAGGTTGCCAGTCATTATCCTCGCTAAGATTATAAAATATTGGTATAGCACCAATAAGCTTGGTTATAGAGGTATAGGTAGGGTAGCCTGGATTCGGTATCAATACTTTGTCGCCAGGATTAAGAAACGCCAAGCTTATGTGAGTGACCCCCTCTTTAGAACCTATAAGCGGTAAAACTTCCGAAGCCGCATCAACAGTTACTCCATATTGTTTTTGATACCATTGAGCGAACGCTTCACGTAATTCTATAATGCCGTTATGAGATTGATAACCATGATTAGCAGGATTCTGTATTTCCTGAATCATTGTGTCAAGCACTTCTGCCGGTGGCGGAAGATCGGGTCCACCTACACCAAGTGATATAATCTCAATGCCGGCACGACGGAGGTCAGCAATCTGGCGTAGCTTTGTAGAAAAATAATATTCCTTTACTGAATCAAGACGGGAGGCTGGTTTAATCATATTATTGAAAGTGAGATTTAGAATAAAGAAAAGCTCTATCCAACAGTAGGTGCATCTGCAAATTCACCTAATACAGACAATTGATTGGATAGAGGTCTGACTGCCTCAAGAGCTTGTCGATAACGTTCTAAAGAATTGAAAGTCAAATCAACATAAAATCTGTATTCCCATTCGCATCCTATGATAGGAGTGGACTGTATTTTGGTCAGATTGATATCGTAGAATGAGAATATAGCCAATACTTTCGATAATGCTCCAGTAGTATGAGGAAGTGTAAACTGTACCATAGCCTTATTGATGTTTTGTATATTTGAATGGCTATTGATAAGTGTACCATTATCGTGAGTTAAAACGAGAAAGCGAGTATAATTATGAGGATTGGTTTCAATATGATAGGCTAATATGTCAAGTCCATAGAGTTTGGCTGCGTATTCACCGCATATTGCTGCGTGACCAAAGAGTCCTTTACGAGCTATTTCAGCCGCACTTCCAGCTGTATCATCTTTTTCTACAGCCTTTAGATAAGGATAGCGACGTAAGAATTTCTCACACTGCATAAGCGCCATCGGGTGCGAATTGACTTCGGTGATGTTGTCAATAGATTGTCCTGGTAGGGCACACAGTACATGAGAGATACGTTGTTTTATCTCGCCAGTTACATGCAGATGACTGTCACGCAACAGTTCGTGATTCTGTAGTAATGGGCCGGCGATAGTATTCTCTATAGCCATTACTGCTGCCATATCAGGATTAGTTGCCATAACATCAAACATATCAGGAAATGTATCACACGGAACTGTCATAATGTTACCATACTTTTCAAAATAAGCATGTGCAGCAGCATCATGAAAACAACCTTTCTCACCTTGGATAGCAACTCTTAACATATATATTCTGTAAAAAACGGTTGCAAAATTACCAAAAACCTTTATTATAGACAAGAAAAAAGCGGCTATTGTGTATTTTTAACAACAGCCGCCATTGGTTATTAAATAATTATAGTGTTAACTATAGGTCTGTAAGATTAACACAAGGTTCGTTTTAGAGACTTTCCTTTAATATATTGATAATCTCTTCGCGGGTAAGTGTTTTGTAGCCACCTTTGAGAATGATAGTTGCGTCAGCAATACCTTCGAGCATATCTGGAGTTGCTCCAAGTGAAGATATCTCAGAAGCTGCACCGATTTCTTTAATCCATGCTGCCAGTGCATCTATACCCTCAGTAGCCAATTGTTCATCTGTCTTTCCTTGAGCAGGAATCTCCCATACCACTTTAGCAAAACGAGCGAAGCGTTTTACGGCATAAGGCATAATATGACGATAATAAGCCACTGAAACAGCTGCTAAAGTCATACCGTGTGTGGCATGGGTATAGGCACTGATGGCATGTCCAATCATGTGAACCATCCAATCCTCTGTCTTACCTTCTCCGATAAGTGTGTTGAGTGCCCATGTTGCTGACCACATGATATTAGATCGAGCTTCATAGTTTTCAGGGTTTTTAATGGCTACACGGCTTGATGCAATCACACTACGCATGAGTCCTTCAGCCAGATAATCGGAAGTGCTGTCGTCATCTCCAGAGAAATACTGTTCCATTATATGACTCATTATATCATATATTCCGGCTACCATCTGATAACGTGGCACAGAGAAAGTATATTTGGGATTCAGAACAGCGAATTTAGGCATAAGAACAGAACCGAATACTTTGCCTATTTTCATTTTTGCCTCTTCATTGGTAATGACCGAGCCACCGTTCATTTCAGACCCGGTGCCAGCCATAGTAAGTATGGCACCTATCGGTATTAGAGTTTGGTCTTCAGCCGGTTCCTTTTGCTTAACCCAGAAATTCAACCAAGGGTCACCCTCATAGTAAGCTGCAGCGCTAACAGCCTTAGCGTAGTCAATAGTTGAGCCACCACCCACTGCAAGTATGAGGTCAACCTTATTTTCGCGTGCCACTTTTGCACCTTCAAGCACTTTAGCCAATGTCGGGTTGGGCATTACACCTGGCACTTCTACTACTTCTTTGCCAGCTTCTTTGAGAGCTGCGCATACTTGTTCATAGATACCGTTACGTTTTATGGAACCGCCTCCGTATGTAAGCAGTACTTTAGGACCAAAACCTTTTAAGGCCTCAGTAATATTCTTTTGAGCCTGATCTCCGAAATAGAGGGTTGTTGGGTTTGAATAAATAAAATTGCCTAACATAAATAATGATTTGATTATGAGTTTATTCTTTCTTTGTTTAGCAAGAGAAAGAAAAAATACAGTAAAATAAGTAGGAGAGAGCTTAAAGAAACTGTATCTAAAATAAAAACGTTAAAATCGTTAAAGTTGTTATACCTAAATCTACAATATTCATACCATATTCAATGTTAAGCTATCTTCTTTATAACTAGAGAGCTTTATTACTCTATATAGAGTAATATGCTTTGATAATCAGTGTTTTCGTATATTAAATTATTAAACTTTTCTTGGAATTTAATGTTATAAAAGTAATAAATCTTTCTATAAATTTGTCTTATGAAAGTACTGATTATTAATGGTAGCCCGCACATTCCGGGCTGTACTGTACGTGGTCTACAAGAAGTTGAGAAAGAACTCCATGCCAATGGTATAGAAACTGAATGGGTTAACGTCGGTAATAAAGATGTTCGTGGTTGCATAGGCTGTAATTTCTGTATGAAAAACGGTCGTTGTGTCTTTAATGACATTGTTAATGAAACTGCTCCAAAATTTGCTGAAGCTGATGGTCTTCTTCTTGGCACACCTGTTTACTATGCAGGTGCTAATGGCCAACTTCATGCCTTTTTAGATCGCTTATTCTATTCTACAGAATCAACGCAGAATCATGCCTTTAAAGTAGGAGCTACTGTAGTTTCTTCACGTCGTGCTGGTTCAACTTCTGCTTTTGACGACCTTAATCATTTCTTCACCATGAATTCTATGCCTATAGTTTCAAGCACATATTGGAATGAGGTACATGGTTTTACACCTGACCAGGTAGAGAAGGATGCAGAGGGATTACAGACTATGCGTAATCTTGGTCGTAATATGGCATTTATGATTAAAGCTATTACTGCTCAGATAGCTGTTGAAGGTGGTCTCCCTAAGCAGGAACGAGATCAGTTTACAAGTTTCCCTGACGGATTATAAAGAATTTCTTAATAACTTCCTTAACTGCTGTGGCAATAATGTCACAGCTTTATATTTATAGAATTGATATAATAATTTAAAAAATATGAATATTATAGAAGCAATAAAAGAGCGGCGTTCAGTCCGTAGTTATAATGGTGAAAGCTTGACTCAGTCACAGATAAGTGAACTCGAAAGTACTGTCCAATCGGTTAAATCCCCATTTGGTGGGAACGTTACAATACGCCTGCAATCATTTGATATGAAAGACGGATTCAAACCGAGTACCTATGGTATGATTAAAGGTGCAGTCGATTTTTTTCTATTAGGGATTAAGAATGATAAGCAGTCCGCTCTAACAGCAGGCTTTAAGTTTGAACAGGTTGTACTTAAGGCTTGGCAAATGGGTCTTGGAACATGTTGGATTGCCGCAACATTCAAGGGAACCGATTTTGACCGTGGCGAACCATGGCCTGACGGGGAAGAACTGAAAATTATTTGTCCAGTTGGAGTTGCTGCAAAACAAAGTTTGCTTGAAAAGATTACAAGAGTAACTTTAGGAAGTAAAAATCGTAAGCCATTCGATAAGCTGTTTTTTAAACAGGACTTCCAAACACCTTATGAACCCTCCGGCAGATTTGGGGAAGCCCTTGAAATGTTGCGCCTTGCACCATCATCAACCAATTCTCAACCGTGGAGAGCCCTGGTGTGTGGCGAAACCGTACATTTCTACTATGTGCCTAAGAGTCAAGCCTCAGTGCTTGATTGTGGAATAGGTCTTTGCCATTTCTTTGAGACTGAAAAATTCAATCACAAGTCAGGAGTGTTCGAAGAACAGACTGATGCGCCCACACCTCCCGACAACTGGATTTATCTGGTGTCCTATAAGTCAGCTAATTAATCGTAATTAAGTAAGCCTTAAAAGAGTAAATAAATATAGTTATTAAATATTTATATTATGAAGAATATTCTGATTATTAATGGTGTTGAGCCATATCCTCAGGCACCTGGCAAACTAAACTCAACTTATGTTGAACTGGCTAAGAAGTACTTCGAAGAGAATGGATGTGTAGTTAACGAAACTAAAGTCTGTGAAGAGTACAATGTAGAAGAAGAAATAAAGAAGTTTCTTACGGCAGATCTTGTGATACTACAGATGCCAATGGAGTGGTTCAACGTAAGTTGGTCATGTAAGAAGTATCTCGATTACGTTTTGACAACAGGTAGTCAAGGAGTGCTTTGCAATGGAGATGGACGACATAAAGAAAATCCTAAAGAAGGATATGGTACAGGTGGAAAACTTACTGGAAAATACATGCTGTCCGTAACATCTAATGCTCCACGTGAGTGCTTTGGCAATGCTGGAGAGGCTCTTATGAGAGGCCTAAGCGAAGATGATGTTCTTGTGCCCATACACCTTACTTTTCAATATCTTGGTCTAAAGCCAGTTACAAGTTTCTTTTCGAACGATGTGTACAAAAATCCCACAATCGAGGAAGATATTGAAAGATTCAAAGAACACTTACAGCATTATTTTCCATTTCAATAATCCTCTGGTCAATTCCTAACCGTTAGGTTCGTAGTAAATTCATATAGCACATTTCTCCTTGCTAAGATGTGATGCTTATAAGAGAAAGCTATAATCTTAACTAGGGTAATCTAAAATAAAATTACAGAACTAAATAACGGCAAATAATTTGGAAATTTGCCGTTATTTAGTTCTGTGTTTCTATAACATCGCCCAAAAGAGTATTCTTCGCTGAGAGGGTAGAATTCAATTTGCCTAAAAATTATCTAAAATTCTCATTGTGCGGGTTAGCGACTAAGATTGTCAGCTTTGAAATAGTCTGTATGTAAAATTTTTAATTAATTTTGTAAACTCTAGTATAGAGCTACGTGAAGATGGACAGATAGCTTAGTTGCCCGTCAATCAGCTCATTCTCCAAATTACTCAGTGATACGAGCTGAATATGGAACAAATTTCTTAGATAGACTTTCTTGAGGTTTGACCATTCGACGTGGTAAAGGCTTCAGTCACTCCAATCTTACTTACATGTGTAAACTATTTATTGCATTTTTAAAACGTGAGACATTATCTCACAAATTATCTTGGAGCCATTATTTTTAGTTGCTGAAATGTGAATACGAAATGTATTCTGGGAGAAATTATCACCAAACATCTAAATAATCTGCCGACCTATTATTCAGATGTTAAGCTTTTGAATAGTGTAGTAATGCCCAATCACATTCTTCCAGATTAGCATCAATTATTGGAGCATTTAAGGCGGTCGTTTCTCGGACAGTGCGGACGCAAAGAGATTTACTACGAATAAAAAATCTTGGCACTGTAAAAGGTAATGTGGCTAAGATAGTCACCTTGTTCCCTCATTACGTCATTAAGAAAATAGCTAATATCACTGAAAAAATATCAGAAATATGAAGATTGTATCTTGGAACGCCAACTGTAAGTTTAGAGAAAAGTATAAGGAAATCGCGAAGTTAAACGCAGATATTTATGTGATTCAAGAATGCGAGAATCCTGAGACTTGTAAGGATAAAGGTTACAGAGACTTTGTAAATAATGGCTTTTGGACGGGTAAATTATCATTCAAAGGCCTACTTGTCTTTTCTCCGAATCCTGACATCAAACTTGAACTTCTGGATTGGGGAACTCAAGATTATCGTTACTTCCTGCCTATAAAGGTCAACGATACATTTATTCTTGTTGGAGCGTGGGCTTGCAATCCGTACATTCGGCAGTTCTGTGATTTCATACGAGCAGTCAAATCGAACTTAGGTGATGAGGTAATAATCATTGGAGACTTGAACAGTAATGTGATATTTGATAAGGATAATCAACGCTCAGGGAAATCACATTCTATTATAGTTGATGAACTTCGTCAAATTGGTATGGAAGACATCTATCATTATATGACCGGCGAAGAGCAAGGGAAGGAGCGCGTGCCGACATTTTATATGTACCGACATTTGGATAAGCCGTTCCATATTGACCATTGCTTTTCCAACCCCAGAAACATTCAAAAGATGACTATTCACGCACGTTGGCAGTGGCTTTCACTTAGTGATCATCTGCCTATTGAGATTGACTTAGTGCCTTTAGAAGAAGAGGAGTAGACTTAGACTATTACAGGGATTTGCGGAAAACGGTGGGGGAGACCCCTGTGGCAGCAGTGAAGATCTTTGTGAAAGTGGCGGCTGAGCCAAATCCTAATTTAGAGGAAAGCTCCGCAATCTTTATGTCAGTTTTAGAGCGGTCGGAAAGTATGCGCACCGCCTCGTCCACACGGAATGAATTGATAAACTGCGAATAGTTTTTCCACCCATAACGAGAGATAATCTGAGTGAAATAGGTTCGATTAGTGCCTAAACGCTCAATAATTATCTCACGGGTGATTTGAGGGTCAGCATACAGTTGTTCCTCTTTCATCAATCGGCACAACTCCATATATATTCCCTTGGCCTTCTCCTCACTCAGTGATGATTTGCCGCGATCTTCCTGCTCATTATCGTTATCAATAGTCTCTTCTGCTTCCGGCACTTCTTTCACTGTCGGACCTACGTCTGCAAGTTCATCACTAAGCTCCACACGTTTGATATTTTGGCTAACAATGCTGCTGTAGAGCTGTTTCTTCCTTCTATGGGTCACTATCACCATAATCAGAATCACTATGAGCAACACAATCACTACCGACAGCGAAATAAGAAGACGATTCTGCGCATTCACTTTTAGCGTCTGCATTTTTACCTTGTTCTCATTTTCTTCGAGATCAAGAATCAGAGAACGCTCGTTGTCGAGCCTTTTCCGTTCCGTCTCGTTACTGTTCTCAGTTGAATCCTTGGCTATCCTGAGATATTTAAATGCTTCGCCCATCTGTCCTAAAGACTCATAATTGTCAGCCATCAGCTCATAAATTTCTGCAATGGCAGTAAACGAAGAGTAATCATGGGCTGCCTTTTCTCCCAATTCCAACTGTCGTAGCGATTCCCCATATTCACCTTTGGCGCGGAGCACTTTTCCAAAAATCAGGTAAGCTTTCGGAATACTCATGGTTTTCTCTGAAGGAAGAAGTTTTATCGCCTCTCGTATATGCTTTTCGGCTTCGTCAATTTTGCCTGAGCCAAGGGCTATGTCAGCACGGATAATGTTGATTTCCCCTTTGTCGTTGTAACCATGTTCGTTTGCAAGCTGCAAAGCTTTGGCGGCATACTTATCCGCAAGAGTATAATCCTTACTGATTTTGTAAAGCTCTGCCAGATTCATTACTCCACTATATTCAAAAGTAGGATTTTTAGTCTCTATTCCATACTCATAACACTCAAGAGCATATTTTATACCTGCCGTGTCTTTGAGGAGAATTGATATTTCAGCTAAATTGCTCCCAATGGAACGGGAGATACGGTCATATTTGGCATTTTGGGAAGAGTGACGGCTTTTCAAAAAATAGCGTTGCGCCAAGTGAAGGTTACCTTCTATGGTGGCTTCATAGATACCCAAGGTGTTATATGCTATGCTCAATAAGGTATCGTTGTTAAGCTTATTGGCGATTTCAACTGAGCGGTTTAGCATATCGAAGATACCCTCGGAGTTGCCGTTAAACAATTGTGCCCCTCCTAAATAAGAGTAAGCATAACCTTCAAGCAGCTGGTTCTTCTCCTTTTTGGCTGCTTTAAGAAGTTCGTTGGCACGTGCAGGGAGATTCTTATGGTCGAAATGGTCGATAAGCCATGTGCACTCTTCCTTAAGTTGGTATGCTGATTTTCTACCTGAGGCTGCAATCGAGCATAGTGAACTGATGACAATCGCTATTGCCACCAATGCCTTTGGCAGCGATCTGTAGAGCCGAGCCAAAGGATTTTTTATGCTCATAGGAATATGCAAACGTTCCATGCCGGTCAGAAAGTATAAAGTTTGACTATTCAAAGTTAATATAAATTCTTCTATTATATCATATCTACTAACAAATTTTTAGAAAGATACCTTATTCCCGAGGGTGCAGAAAGCTGAACAGTCATAACCGACCAAGGATTTTTGTAATTTGTATAATATATTGATAATAAGATATTTGTATTATTGACAAATTGTCATGTTTTTGCAAAATTGTAAAAATATCAACACCCATAACAAAGGATTTGCAAATTGTAAAATGGTTATCAAAAATATTTGGCATCTGGAATTTCTATTTATAATTTTACCACCGACAAACAATCCTCATTAAACAGTAACGGCAATGAAACTCCTAAAAAGAAAATTACTTTCCGTCCTGTTGGTCATGGCAGCCGCATCAGCAACTAATATATATGCCATACCGGCTATTCCAGAGCCTATAAAGGTCACCTAGCCTGACGGCACCATCATCACTCTTTTGATTGACGGCGACGAGCGGGGATACAGAATGCTGACCACAGACTCCATACCGGTTATAAAAAATATAAAGGGCATATATGAGTACTGTGTGCCCTCTAACCTGACACATGCAAGTGGCATCAAGGTGAATGATCCTGCCTACCGCAGTGTGGAGGAGAGAGAATGGTTGAAAAAGGCAGACTATTCCGTCAGCAAGCCACATTTTGTTAAGAGTGCGCGACGTAAGGTGGACGTAAGTGGTGGTCCCTTTCTCAGGATTACTGATTATCCTACTATTGGCCGTCAGAAAGCCTTGGTAATCTTGGTGGAATTTGAAGACCTTAAATTCACAAGCATGGAAGATGCCTACGACTACTATAACGGTATGCTTAACGAAGAGGGTTTCACCCATGAGAATGGAGCCAGCGGATCTGCTCGTGATTTCTACCTTTCCAGTTCTTGTGGAATATTTGATCCGGAATTCGTGGTGGTCGGCCCTATAACCCTCCCTAAGACTGCTGCCTATTATGGTGGTGACACCGAATTGTTGCTTGACCCCAATGTCTGGGAAATGGTGGTAGACACCTGCAATGCCGTAGACGACATGGTCGACTTCTCCCAGTTTGATGCCAATGGAGACGGATTGGTAGATAGTATTTACTTCTTCTATGCAGGGTTTGGGGAAGCCGACAGCTCTCGTTCGGAGGCAATATGGCCACATAGTGCTCAACTTTTAGAAGGGTGGGGAGTGGAGCTAACTCTTGACGGTATGGTAATCAACAACTATGCCTGCAGCAATGAAATCAGGTATAATACCGGTCCTAATTGGCTACCGGTTGGTATCGGAACATTTGTGCACGAGTTTGGCCATGTGCTTGGCTTGGCTGACCATTACGACACAACCTACAAATCAGGTCGTCTTGGGGTGCAGCAGTGGGATACAATGGCAGGTGCTTCTTATCTCAACAATCAAAACACGCCTCTCACTTTCTCGGCTTATGAGCGTGCGGTGCTTGGCTGGCTTGAACTTGATAATATTGATGCCCGGCAAGAAGGAATACTCAACATAAATGCCTTGACAAGCGACACACCAAATGCGTTGCGTGTAGAAGTGGAAGACACTGACGGTATGGAGTTTTTTATCATAGAAAACCGACGTAAGGAAGGCTGGGACAGCTATATTCCCGCAGAGGGGGTATTGGTATGGCATATTGATGAAGACATGGAGGCATGGGCAGCCAATAATATCAATATTGACCCCATACGTCAAAGAATAGATTTGGTAGAGGCTGACAAATCGGAGAACTCTTCTTCCTATATTGGCGACGTGTTCCCCGGAAAGTCTAATGTGAGTCAATTTGACTTCATGGCATGGAGCGGTGAGAAAGTCTTTTCTTTTGACCATGTGGCATTGGCTCAAGATGAGGCTATGGTGGTATTAGGCGAGACAGGATTTGAGCCTTCTGTGCCGGAAGTGGAAGTGTCAGAGATACATGGCTCGTCGTTCATGCTGTCATGGGAATCACAGCCCGACGCATTGGGTTATATACTGACTGTTAGGGATGCTCAAACGAGTGGTAGTGAATTGTTTGTGGATATGGTCTTTAATAATCCGGAGATGGTGAATGTAACAGGGTTGTCACCTTACACTGCCTATATCGTGGATCTGCGAGCGGTAGCTGGTGGATACTCTTCTTCCGAAAATGCAGTCACTGTCACAACAGGGGCACTTGAATTCTTTGAAAGCTCTCCCCAAAACTTGGCAGTCTATGCCACAGGAGACTCACAGTATGTGGCTTTATGGGATACCCTGGAAGGCGCGACCGACTATGAGGTAACGCTATATCAAATGGAATATGGTGCCCCAGAAGACTATGCATACGGGTTTGAAGACGGGGTAGAGAGACTGCCGGAAGGGTGGTCAACCAATTCCACCAAGATGTCAAAGCCCGTATTCGGTGAGAAATCACCCGCGCTCAAACTTGAAAACGACGGTGACTTCCTTGAGATAAGTTATCCTGGTTGTGAGATTTCTTCACTCTCTTTCTATCAGTTCTCACAGATTAGCACTAACAGTGTTAAAGTAGAGGCATTTAATAGCGACGCTGAGGTTATTCTGGATAAAGTGATATCTACTTCTTCTAACGGCAATGTTGAGACTGTTGATTTTCCGGCGTCGACGGAGAAGGTAATCTTGACATTCATGAGATCAAGTGGCTATATGATTCTTGATGATGTAGTGGCAAGCGTAAGCAGACTTGAAGGGGTTCTCTGTGAGCCGTATGTGGCTGTTTTGACAGACGGACTCACTTCCTTGAAAATGGAGAGTCTTGAAGAGGATAAGGATTATGGAGTTGTGGTCAGCGGGCTTAATGCCACAGAGAAATCACGCCTTTCAGAGATGATTCGCTTTGTGCCCTCGACAGTCCCATCAGGCGTAGCCACAGTTGGTAGCCGAACCGATACCAATGAAGAATGGTTTGACCTTTCAGGCAGTAAAGTTCCGGCATCGCAAGTAACCAAAGGCTTGTATATTGTCCGTAAAGGCACCACAGCCAGAAAGGTTATGAAGTTGTAAGGTTTTGAGATTGTGAAGTTGTAGAGTCAACAAGGATTAACACCTAACGGCCAACAACTACCAATCATATTTGAAATTACATAAAAATATTATACACATCTAATTTTTAACAACATGAAAAATTTAATTACATTGCTTCTTGCGTCGACAGCCGTAGCTGCATTAGGAATGACGCGTCAGGGTGATCTCGGAAACAGTAATTTGAATCCTACAGTGTTCCCGGAAAGAACCTACACTACTGCCTGCGGTTCTATCTCGTTCGATAAGATTGCATTGTTGCCATCACGCTTTCAAAAGGCTGACAAAAGCCGCGACACTTTCTCAATGCCAATGGAAATGCCGAAGGCAAAAAAAGAAACCTCTTTGCATGAGCGAATGAGAGCAATGGCCAAGGCAGATAGTTCTGAGAAGGTGATTAAACTTGATAGTGTCACCGCTGTAAACCTTAATGGCACTCCGACTTTAAAACAGACATTCACATACGACAATGCCTGGCGTCCTTTAGTTGGCAGAGAACTATACTATAATTCATACGCTAATAGTTATAATCTCTCAACGGAGGTTGAGTATGCTTACGACGAGCAGGGGCGCATTATTGTTTCTTCCTTCTATTACGGTGAAGGCAGGGAATATGAAGCAGCAAGAAAAGAATTTTTCTATACGGATGACACTGACTGGTATTCTTCAGAAATCCTCTATATCATGTTTGATCCATATACCTACGAGGTCACTGACGACTGGGTTCCTTACCAGAAGGGTGAGTACACCTACAACTCGTATGGCGACTGTACAAATCAGTTGTTCTACCTCTGGAACGAGGAGGAGGGCACTTGGGATGTGCGTCTGAAATATGAGGCAACCTTTGATGCCGATGGACGTGTCCTTTCAATATTTGCATACGCATTTGAAAATGGTCAATGGACAGGTAATTTCATGACAGAAACGGGTTATAATGAAGGCAACACCTACACCTTCACAGCAGATGGCAACCCTGCGACTGTCGGATACTGGACATGGGAGGGCAATGAATGGCTCGAGTATAGAAAATTGGCGTGGACTTATAACGAGAAGGGAAACCTCCTAAAATATGAGGATCTTTTTTGGAATCGTGGCGCGCAGGACTGGAGTGGCAATGACACTTGGTATGACTATAAATATGACAGCAGGGAAACCAACTATTCATATGATGAAGAAGGTCGCGTGACCTTGGCAAAGACGCTTAGCCTAAACGGGAACGGTGAATGGATTTATATAGGCCAGAATGAGTATGAGTACGAGGCATTGCCGGATGGGTTCTTACGTAAGATTGACACCTGTTATATGAGATGGCTCTCTCCAATTCCTTCTCCCTACAGCCGCGTACTTCAGGAGTTTAACACTTTCGGAACAGAGACGAGATATCTCGGATATGGATTTACCTCCGAAGGGGAAGCATTCCCGAAAGAAGAAACCCTCAGATTTTTTGGACCTGACAACGAATTCCTCAAAGGCGAATACTATGGTTTTAGAAATGATGAGGAGCATCTAAGATATGCTGAAAGTATGGAGGAATATTTCTATGACGCACAGCATAATGACGGGAAGAAACCTTACATGGGTGTGCATTACTCAGGCATTGATGGAATGAGTGAAGATTGGGTGCCTAAATACAGATTGCTTTACACTTGGAGCCCAGCCCCTATGTATCTGCTGCAGGGAATAGAGATGGAAAATTGGATTGATGAAGATTGGGTGGCCTACTCTTCATACCTCAATGAATATGATTTCGCTACTGATATTAACACTGTTGTGTTGTGGCCTAATGTTCTTCCCAATGATGCTTACTTGTATCAGATTGTTTCCGCCTATACCTGGCTGAATACTGATGGTGATGATTCGTGGGATGCTACTCTCAGCCAAAACTTTGACTATCACTACTCAAAGATTACGAACGCAGCTGTAAAGTCACTGGTATCTAATCCGAATAAAGTTGAGGTTGCCCGCTATGACCTCATGGGCCGTCGGCTCGCAGAGCCAACAGAGGGCGTGAACATTATCCGCTACTCTGACGGAACTTCAGAAAAGGTGATGGTGAAGTTTTGAGATTGTAAGGTTATGAAGTTTTAAAGTTATCTGATAACTACATGTAACCAATACTATCCTATAGATTCCAAGAAGAAAGGGTGGCTAAGCAAGATGTTTGGCTGCTCTTTCTTCTTGGTATTAGACAAATATTGTAAGATTCAAGTATAAGGGCTTATATCGTTGCAAAACCTTATTATGCTCGCTATGGTTTTGTACTGGTTATTTGACGTTCAGAGACGATTTATGAAGGACGATGTAGGAATCGCTCTTGTCGGAATTGAGACGTGTGATTGAGTCATTGATGCAGTCAATCGAATTGACCATAGGGAGTACTTTTTTCAGCATTTCTTCCAGCTCCATGTTGTCGCATGCCATCTCTGTGGCTGAGAGGTCTGTCAGATGAATAGAGTCGTTGGTTTGATGATACTGACCGCCAATGTGATTGCAGTTAGTCATTACTCCGAATGTATTATCTTCTCTGAAGTCAATGTAGGCAGTAATTCCCGACTCAATTTCTGAAGGACGAACATACGAAGAGTCGTTCTCCACAACATTTTCAATCGCCCATTGACCTTGAATATTGGGAATAGGCGCTTTTGTATTCACGGCTTCGTCTGCTCCTGATGTGTCGGAAGTGTTTTTTGCGCCTGTGCATGAGGCTATGCCTACAGTGAGGCAAAAGATAAAATATTTCCACATATTTTTTGTTGGTTTGAATAGGGTAGTAGATAAGGGTATGATTGCTATTATACTTATATAAACTGATAGTAGCGTTATAATGTTATATATCATATCAAATAATGTAAAGAATATGGCCGATATAACCCCTAATTGTATTGTTCCTTCTCCCGAAATTCCAGCTAATGGAGATGTGTTTTTTATTGCTGGGGCACAAGGTAAGTGTTGAGGTGTTGCTGTCTGCCGCTGCTGTTTTACGCGACGATGCGTTGCGTGGTATGACCCATGGAGGACATTTTGATCCATGGCATTTATATGACAACACTTATCCTGTAAGTGGAGGACATAGTATAGGCCGTCCTTACATTCAGTCTGCCATGACTCTGCCTATATATGAAACCGCAGCCAAATTTACAGGGCCAGCATTGGTAATCAGCGGTATGGCAGATGTTGTTGTGCCTTATACATATGCTGAGCGATATCATAGGGTATTGAAAGATAGCACTCTTCAGCTTATCCCAGGTGAAAATCATACCTATAACTTCAGTCCAGAATACGTTATAGGCATAGTTACTGATTGGTTGAAAAAGCAACTGCTGTAAAGGATAAAAAATTATGTCTGATAAAATTAGACTACATCTGTTGTGATGTGGCTATGTGCTTGTGTCGCCCAATCTGCCGTCCGGAAATGGAAACCTTTCAAATAATGGAAAACAGGTACTCTATTTTTCGGACGGAGGTTATTCTACTCGTTCTTGGAAGGAATTGTTGCTTCCAGGAGTTTGTGAAGATAGAAAAGTTGCCTATAAGTCACTGGAATGGATACGTGAAGTTAGTTTATCTGATGCCTGTGTGGATTCATTTGCGTGTCATGACCTTGAGATAGCGCCTCATATTACGGAAATATAACTTATAGGTTCATTCTTTTTCCGTGAGATAACAAGGCCAACGCGAACACTTGTCACACCAGCCGGTACAGTGCGGAGACTCAGAAACAGCGTTACGAGTTTTATTGTGCGCACTGGTATTGGCCTTAAAACCAAAGAGCTTTGCAATCTGGAAGATTATCCACGCCGTACCGTAGTAGATTACCATGACAAGGAGTTTGAAAGCATATATTATGCCTATAACCGTACTCACCAGAAGAATTAGATAGGGAATTAAAAGAAGGATATTCATGACGGAGAATTGACTGATAAGTTTGATTCCAATATGGCGAAGATGAAAAAAACTGCTGGCATAATATAAGATAGGCGATAGCCCACCATATAATAGTGAGTTATCGCCTATTTTAGCGATTGTCAGTATATTGTACTTACTCTTCGATAGCAGCCTGCGCCGCTGAGGAAGAGTAACTGTATCCGGTAATTACACTCTTTTTGTACACTATTTGTACCTTTGTATTTATGGTATTGTTTTATTGGCTGATTTTTAAACGCGTTATTTCGCGCTTGGCCTCGGCAAGGGAGTCGTATAGTCGTACAGACCAGTCCGTGGCGAATATTTCCGCCCACTCCGCGAAAGTGTGGCACTCCTCGGTATCGGTGTCCTCGTACTCATCACAATCCCACATATCGGTCAGTGTCGCATAGACTTCAGCAGGGTGTGAGCCGATAGCGTCCACTACTTCCGTTGGATAGTGCTCGATAAGCATTACCTGCCAGTCTCCGAAATCAATGCCGGGGTTTTCGTGGAGGATATTCCAGGCGCCCTCTTTCAGATCCTCATAGAGATCTGGGCATTCATCAGGTTGTATGTCGAGTAGTTCTCGGAGTTCCTTTTCCATCTGCCTCATTTCTTTGGTAATTCTCATATTCCAAAACTTAAAAATGGAGTTGTGAACTTGTAGATTACTTTTGCAACATGAAAAGAAAATTTCGTCAAGCAAAGGGGAATTTTTACGCAAAGAAACGTACTAAATGTTCCTTGAAACCCTCGCAAGCACCTTTCTCAATCTCTAAGAATATCCTGTTGCGTGGAGGAAACACTAACCAGTCAGTTGAGTAGTTGATAAAAGAATGGTTAAAGTTCAATGAAATGTTAATCCGATGTGAGGTACGGAGCACCTCCCCAGAGTTTGCTATCTCCGATGAAGCGCATCTCACTGGAAGTAGGAGTGTCAGGAGGTACCCCAATCGAAGCGATGAATATATTTAACTTTTTATTAATTGTCATAGAATCTGTCAATTAGTTAATATCAATCAAGCATAAACTTTCCCAAAAATAAAAAAGGAGTTAATATGCTTGCTACCACCAAACTTTTAAATAATATCATTTGACCTGTGTCCAAGTATTTATTTGCTTTACCTCTCTTAGAAGGTTTGTCCTTATACCACAAGGTTACACCCATTTCATCCTTAAGTTCTTCCACCGTATAACCCAAACTTTCAAAATCCTTCAGGCATTTTAACTTAAATCTGTTCCAATCTTCATCACCATAGCCACTTCCGTCCCATACATAATTTGCTAATTCCACACGAAAGACATACACGGTGTTAAAATTACTATCCTTACCAGAATTAAAAATATACGCCTCCATAGGGTATGGGCTGGAGAACTCTTCTTCAGGTTTTCTTGCATACAAGTAACCTTTTAATAGGGGAGGATTAGTGGGTAAATCTTGAGTAGTAAAGAAACTATTCCTATGGTAGAGTATCGTATTAAAATCCCTAAATAAAGAGGTCCATTTACTATCAAGTCTTTCATAATAGTAACCCATTAGGATTATAATATAAATAAGACTGATAAAATAAGTCAAAGTGCTTGATAAGGAAATATTAAAGATAGATATGACAACGCAAATGCCATTAGCAATTAATGGAATAGATAAGAATTGTAACCTTCTCATTCCTAACATTGACAATTCACAATCTTTGTAGGTATTACCATAAATCGGATTATGAGTTAATTCTTTCGATTTCATGCTACCTTTTATCTCCTCTTATGGTTTTATGATGCGAAATTCACCTGTTTGGTTAACAATGTATCCGAGAACACAGAAGATACGTTTGATGTCTTCAAATTCGATTTCAAATGGCGCGTGGACAAGAGTCCCATCCTCATATTTCTCTGTATTGGTAGAGTATAATCTGAGTGATGAGTTAGAAGATCCTAGTTGCACTCTCTTTGTCACGCGATATTCGCTTGTCTCAATGACATAATTACGTCCCGGTACGAGGAGATGGCGGTCTTTCACTTCCCTCACGGCTAACACACATCCGTTGGGGTATTCCGTCATGGAGTCCCCCACGTGCCTAATTGCAGCGGTGTCTCGTCCGTCAAACCACCCACCGGGCTGAATATATCCGACCAATGCACCTTCTGAAGAAGCCGAGACTGTACCTTCATATCCGCCAGTTGTCTCAACGTCATAAAAGGGAATAACTCTTTCTTTTGAGCCGGGCATTTCGGATGGCTCGTAAATTCCATTACGTTTATCCGAAGATTCGTACTCATTAAAAAACTTAGAAGCACCTATTTTTCTCAACATTTCACCTTCTCCAGTAAAAAGCCACTGGAGATTTAGGTCTGAATTAGATTCAATGCGCTTTAAGGTCTTTGGGCTTGTAGATTGAGATAATCTGCCTAACACCCCATTACTTATATCACACTGACGTTCTAACTCTCTTAGTGATAATCTCTTATAAGAGAGGTACTCTTTGAGCCTTTCTTTGATTGACATAGGCAAATGTTAATAAAATGTTAAATCTACAAATTAGTGTAGATTTTTGTAGATTATATATTACCTTTGCGCTCAAAGTTACTAACAAGTATTCAAAATACAAAATATGGAACTAAAAAAACTCAAAACTAATTCACTCGCAGATGCACTAAAAGCGATGAAAATTGGTGAGACTTGTCTGTCTCCCGATGAGTGTACGCCTAAGACAGTCATTAAGACTTGTGCTGAATTGAAGTCACAGGGGTACATCTTTCAGACTTCGACTCGTACTGGAGTACAGACCGTAACCCGATTACAGTAATGATTATTATGGTCACTACAATCCCTGTATTTAGAGTTTATCGTTGGGTAGAGGATAGTAGTGATAAAATCAGATAATTTGCTCATGGATAAACATAAGTATTCAGTTCTTGCCAATCCCGATGTTATTACCTTCCTCGTGAATAACGGAATCTACTTTGTATTCCGCAGAGGTTTCCAGTCTGGAAGACTTAAGGTATTCTTCATCACTTCTACGGAGAATGCTAAGACCTTAATCGAGTTTACAGGTTGGCACGTCAACGATGAAAATGACGGATGGGATTTTGAAGGTTGGGAAGTAATAGAAAGAAAATAATCATCACAAAATAATTAAGACAATGAAAAATAGAATCTGCATAATGG
Source organism: uncultured Sangeribacter sp. (assembly GCA_964400325.1). Classification (GTDB taxonomy): domain Bacteria; phylum Bacteroidota; class Bacteroidia; order Bacteroidales; family Muribaculaceae; genus Lepagella. The sequence continues at coordinate 42,999 of CAYNUE010000021.1, forward strand.
GTCTTACCTTGATCTTAGCGATTTTCGGAATTATGGGAGTGACAAGGATGTTCTCTAACTACAACAAGAACATACCGGTTGTGCTTACCTATGAGGAAATCTCGTGGAATGAGTTTTATAAAGCTCACGGTTACGACACTAATACCAATGATGAGATAATCAATGAATCCCTTGATACGTGGGTCACCTCGATTGAGGAGGAAAGAGTGTTCAACAATTTTCCTGCTCAGGAGACCTAAACCTTAACGCTATGACCATGACAATCTCACTACTACGCTGCCTTATTCTCTTTACTCTTGGAGTGTTCTCTTTCTTTTTCCTCTTCTGTGAGGAAATGGACGAAAATCTGAGTGCCTGGCTACTTCACTTGATATTTGACAAAGTGTTGGCGGTGCTTGCGCTATGGTTTTCTGTCCTGCTCTACAAAAGATGGTCTCTCGTTGATCCGTGGATTTCAGCATACGAAAAATACTGCAAAAAGGATTGTAACGCTCCCAATCCCTTCCGCACTGAGGATAAAGACTACTGGGAATGACTATTCAGTTTGCTGACAAGAGTGTGAAGTATTCCACTTTTCTTGATGATGTGGCCGCAAAGGTTGTTGCCCTGCTTAAGAAAGACGCTAACGACCCCGAATATATCAGTCAGCGGAAAGCATTTGAAATTTTCGGACGCAGGAATGTGGAGCGGTGGCGGAGACTGGGCAGGGTCAAGCCGTCCAAGCGTCCGGGAAAAGTGGAATACAAAACCTCGGATTTACGACTTCTACAACGTACTGAACAAGACTATCTATAATCTTTAGAGCGGAGTACAGCTTTTAATCTTGACCCGGAAGCTCAATGGCAGAGCGGTGCGGAATCTGCAATGGCAGACAACTCGCACGGTTGGCGGTTCGACTCCGCCTCGGGTCACCAGTGATAAGTAATATAAACCATCATTAATCATCAACACCAATGAGTAAAATTCAAATCACCGTTGAGGAAATCAACAAACTGGAGCCTCACGCAATCATTGACAATGAACTTGTGCGTGATAAGTTCATCAGCATCTATGATGCTATGTGGTCGGCCACAACTGGAATTTCGGGCGTAGCTGCCTACGAAAAAGAGTCTCGCTATTTCAAACGAATACTCTCCGAAAAAGAGAGTATCAGAAAAGACTGCACCAGATTCTCCATTTTCACCGCATTTCTCGATGTAGCAATCAACGGCTTGTCTCTTGAACCCGGCGTTCGCGCACAATCTTACCTGCAATCTCGCTCCACAGAGGTTGGCACATACTATGACAACGGGCAGAAAAAGAAGCAATACGAGACACAATGCATACTGGTAGTCTCCGGGTATGGCGAGTTGATACTCCGTGCTCGCTGTGGACAGATACGCCATGCCGACAATCCAGTAATCGTATATGCTGAAGATGAGTTTGAGTATGGCGAACGCAACGGACAAAAGTTTGTCAACTACACCTGCCGTCTCCCTCACACTTCCGGGCAAATAGTCGCTTGTTTCCTTAAGATCACTCGCGCTGACGGCTCTATTGACTACTCCGTAATGCTTCCCGAAGATTGGATGCGTCTTGCAGGTTACTCAGCACGTCAGAATCGCAAGTGGGACGAACGTCAGCGTCAGTGGGTGCAGGGCAATCCTAATGCTCTCTATGGCTTCAATGGGCAGACCTGTAACATTGATACCGGTTTTCTCATCGCGAAGTGCATCAAACACGCTTTCAAATCATATCCCAAGGCTCGTGTTGGTCGTGGTACTCAATTGGAGTCACAGCAGGTTGACGAGGTTGAAATCAACGATGACCTCTACGGACTTGCTGACGGTCCGACCGTTGACCCATCAACCGAGATAATCACTCCTCCACAAGAGGAGTTTACACCTGCTCCCGACACTTCCGCAGGAGTTACTATCAATCTCAAGACATTAGCCGACAATGGCGCAGACGATATTTTTTAACCCTTAAAACATATAACGCAATGAGTGAAAATACAAATCTTCCGTTGGTAAAAACGGAAAATGTGCAACAGATAGCACAACTAACCCCAGAGGCATACGGTAAAAATACACTTGCCGTTCAGAAGTGTAATGAACTGGGCGAAGCACTGCTTGCCAAAATCAACGCACACGGTATGAGTGATGCTCTTGATCAGGAATGTGCCTCTTTCATTGACCGCTCTAAGACTGCTGTCAAGCGTATGAACGAGAGACGCGCTCCCATCACCAAACTATTTGACCAAATCCGTTCTGCCTTCACCTCTATGGAAGGATGCGTGGACGTGACTAAAAAAGGGTCGATACCTTATGCCATTCAACAGCACCGCAACGAGTATGCGGCCAAAAAACGCGCTGAGGCTGAGCGTCTACGCCAAGAGGAAATGAGACGTCAGCAACATGAGCAGTCCGTCAACCGCTACAAGCAGGACACAGAGGACGATTATCGCCGCCAGTTTGACAATAAAGTGACCTCCGACATCAACGAACTTACTTCACTTAATCAGTCGCTCTCCTTGCAGAACTTTGAAGAAGTCTCAGCAAAGATAAAGGAATATCACATTGACCTTGGCAATGAATGGTTCCAGGCTGCTCCGTCTTACGCTCATAAACCTATTGATCTCACCGATGCAGAGGCAATTCAGATTAGGCAGGGTATTCTTAATCGCCTAGCAGCCCAGTTAAAAGAGCAATATAGGGTTGAAGTAGGGGAGTACCGTGACTCGATTGTAGACATTCTCCCCTCAAAAAAACGTGAATTAGAGCGTATAACACAAGTTAATGCCGAAGAGAAAGCTCGCATGGAGGCTGACCTGAAAGCGCGTGAGGCGGCCGAAGCTCGCAGACTTGATGAGGAGCGCAAGCGCAAGGAAGAGGAGGCTCGCGCCCAAAAGCATTTGCAAGCGCAGTCTAATGAAATGGATGGTCTCTTCGGAGCGGCCGCTGTCGCTCAACCAGTTAGTTATCAGCCTAAGACCTCCGTCAAGTATCGAGTCAAGGCTCTCAATGCTGACGGTATTCTCCAAATCGTGGGAATGTGGTGGTCTAAAGAGGGTCAGTATCTGCCACTCGACGAACTAGAGAAGATGTTTAAGAGACAATTCACTTTCGTTGAGAAACTCGCCAATAGTAAAACCCCAGACCTTATCCAGTCTGAGTTTGTGAGATACGAAGAAGAGGTCAAGGCAAAATAGGTATCTATGATTAATCCCGATTCATACTATCAGCGCAGTGAGGTCAGCAACTCCGACCT
>CAYNUE010000022.1:0-27978 GCA_964400325.1 uncultured Sangeribacter sp.
TTACCCTCAACGGTTTTCAAGACCGCCGCAATCGACCACTCTGCCATCTCTCCGTGGTTTGCGAGTGCAAAGTTAGGAGTTATTTTTGATTTGTGCAAGTAGTAAAGCAAAAATTTTTAATTTATTTTTTAAATAGCTTAAACACAAGCTTTTTCTGCTTGTAGAATTAGCCAATTATTCTTTTGGAAGGTAGAATAAGACATTTCAATCGACAGGACAGAACAACCTTACAGCTTTTTTACTAATTTTGCAATCAGAAATTCAATAAGACAATCAATAGCAACATCACAATGGAAGCTACGCTCACGCGCACCGACTTCGACTTTAAGGGTCAGAAGTCCGTTTACCACGGCAAAGTCCGCGACGTATATAACATCGATGACCGCTTCATGGTCATGGTTGCCACCGACCGTATTTCGGCCTTCGATGTAGTTCTGCCCGAAGGTATACCCTACAAGGGTCAGGTACTTAACCAGATAGCCGAGTACTTCCTCGACGCTACCGCCGACATCGTACCCAATTGGAAAATCGCAGTTCCTGATCCTATGGCCACTGTCGGTATCAAATGCGAACCTCTCAAGATTGAAATGATTGTACGCGGTTACCTCACTGGTTCGGCATGGCGCGAATATAAAGCTGGCGCACGCGAGATATGCGGTGTGAAGCTCCCCGAAGGCATGCGTGAAAATCAGAAATTCGCCTCCCCTATCCTCACTCCCACTACAAAAGCAGACGAAGGGCATGACGAGAACATCTCACGCGACGAAATCATAGCCCGCGGTATCGTCGATAAAGAAGTATACGAGCAGGTTGAGAAATATGCCTTAGCTCTCTTCGAGCGTGGTACCCAGATGGCGGCTGAACGCGGTCTGATACTGGTAGACACAAAATATGAATTCGGTCTCCATGATGGTAAGGTAATTCTTATTGACGAGATTCATACCCCAGATTCATCACGCTATTTCTATGCTGACGGTTATGAAGAACGTTTCGAGAAAGGTGAAGAACAGCGTCAGCTCTCTAAGGAATTCGTACGTCAGTGGCTTATAGCAAACGGTTTTATGGGTAAACCGGGTCAGAAAGTACCTTACATGAGTCCTGAGTATTGCCGTGAGGTTTCACAGCGTTACATCGAACTGTATGAACACATCACAGGTCGTAAATTTGTTCCGGCTGACGAAACTGACCTCAAACAGCGCATCTACGATAATGTAGCAGCCTGTCTGGCACAACTCTGATTCATTCTAATTTGTAAATAACAGTGCCTCTATCAACCAGTATAAATAAGGTTGATAGAGGCACTGTTATTTACATTATTAAACCAAAATATATGTCTTAGCGTTGTCTATGATAAACACACATTTTACTTAGAGAGTGATTCCTATTATTGTACTATGATTAACACACAACCACTATGACACTTCGCTCAGCCCTTATGACACGTCGCTTCAGTAGGACGTTTCTTATTATCGCAATCATATTGCCGATAGCTTTGGCACTTACCCTCCCAATCTTCGCGCAGGATAAAAACAAGGACGAGGTTTCTAATAAAGCCAATATAACCTACGTAGAGAAATCCAGTGAAAATGGCAGTCACATTGCACATGCCGAAACCATCTAAACAGATAAGTAGTTCTTAAAAATTAAACGATATATGTTCATTAATTTTTAAGAGCTACTTAAAAAATATGCTGCATCAAAATAGAAAGAAGCTATTTTGACGCAGCATATTTAAATCATTAGGTTTATTCCCACTCTATTGTGGCTGGTGGTTTCGACGAGATGTCGTAGACTACGCGGTTAATTCCACGCACCTTATTGATGATTTCGTTGCTGACGTTAGCAAGGAATTCGTAAGGCAGATGAACCCAATCGGCTGTCATACCGTCCGTTGAGATAACGGCACGCAAAGCACAACAGCTTTCGTAGGTACGTTCATCACCCATAACTCCTACACTCTGAACAGGCAAAAGCATCACACCGGCCTGCCATACTTTATCGTAAAGACCTTCACGACGCAAGCCATCAATAAATATCTTGTCGGCTTCCTGAAGTACACGCACTTTCTCAGCAGTCACTTCACCGAGTATACGGATACCCAAACCTGGGCCTGGGAAAGGATGACGTCCTAACAGAGCCGGGTCAATGCCTAAAGCACGACCTACGCGACGCACTTCGTCCTTGAAGAGCAGACGTAAAGGCTCAACAATCTTCAGCTTCATCTTTTCAGGCAGACCACCAACGTTGTGATGTGACTTGATAGTAGCCGAAGGACCATTGACTGATACTGATTCTATGACGTCAGGATAGATAGTACCCTGTGCCAGCCAGCGTGTACCCTCTATCTTCTGTGCTTCTTCATTGAATACTTCAACAAAGTCACGGCCTATAATCTTACGTTTCTGTTCAGGGTCGGTCACGCCTTTAAGGTCAGCGTAGAAACGTTCCGAGGCATCGACACCTATCACATTAAGGCCCATGTCTTTGTAGGAAGCCAAAACATCGTCAAACTCGTTCTTACGCAGAAGACCGTTATTAACGAAAATACATGTCAGATGGTCTCCTATAGCACGGTTCAGCAGCACAGCGGCCACTGAAGAATCGACACCACCCGACAGAGCAAGTATCACACGGTCATCGCCTAACTTAGCCTTCAGTTCAGCTACTGTAGTCTCTATAAACGAGGCAGGACTCCAAGAACCGTCACAGCCACAGATACCCAACACGAAGTTGGAAAGCAACTGTGTACCATCAGTCGAATGATATACTTCAGGATGGAACTGTATACCCCATGTAAGTTCGCCTGCGATATGATAAGCAGCAACACGCACATTGTCTGTACTGCCTATTATCTCGTAGTTAGCCGGCACAGAAGTAATGGTATCACCATGTGACATCCATACCTGTGTAGGTGACGGCACGTCTTTCATCAGCGGGTCTTCCGGAGCCACTACTGTCAACATGGCACGACCGTACTCACGACTCGGAGCACCGTGAACTTCACCACCGTATTCCATAGCAAGAAGTTGAGCACCATAGCACACCCCAAGCAGAGGAAGATGTCCTTTTATATGGCTTATATCAGGCTTAGGAGCTTCAGCATCTCGTACCGAGTACGGACTACCCGATAATATGACACCACGCACATCGCTATCGATAGCCGGTATCTTATTATAGGGATGAATCTCACAGTACACGTTAAGCTCACGCACACGACGTGCTATAAGCTGAGTATACTGTGAACCGAAATCTATTATAAGTATTTTCTGCATATATCGTGTTTATTGCGCGAGAAGTTATCAGCAACTCACTCGCCACGTGTGTAGTTAGGAGCCTCCTTGGTGATAGTCACATCGTGAGGGTGATTCTCAGCGACACCGGCCGAAGTGATACGCACGAACTTAGCACCATGCAAAGCATCTATATCTTTGGCGCCACAATAACCCATACCCGAACGTAAACCACCAATAAGCTGGTAAACTGTTTCACTAAGTGTTCCCTTATAAGGCACACGAGCTACAATGCCTTCGGGGACAAACTTACTCGAATCAGTCTGTTCAGACTGGAAATAGCGATCCTTAGAACCAGCCTGCATAGCTTCAATTGAGCCCATACCGCGATAAGCCTTAAATTTACGGCCATTGTATATGATGGTCTCACCCGGTGATTCTTCTACACCGGCAAGCATCGAACCCATCATTACAGCGTCGCCACCCGCAGCAAGAGCCTTGACCACATCACCAGAGTAGCGCAAGCCACCGTCAGCAATGACCGGTATACCGTATGAATGCGCAACCTTGGCAGCATCAAAAATAGCTGTTAATTGAGGCACACCTACACCAGCCACAATACGGGTAGTGCAAATAGAACCCGGACCGATGCCTACCTTAATACCATCAGCACCAGCCTTGATAAGATACTCGGCAGCCTCAGCAGTAGCAATGTTACCTACCAACACATCGATGTTCGGGAAGGCCTCTTTGACAGCCTTCAGAGTATTGACTACATTAGCCGAATGACCGTGGGCTGTATCTATAACTACAGCATCAACACCAGCCTCTACCAGAGCTTCCACACGTTTCAGGGTATCGCTGGTCACACCGACACCGGCAGCCACACGAAGACGGCCCTTTTCATCCTTACACGCCTCAGGATAATCCTTTATCTTGGTTATATCACGATAAGTGATAAGACCGGCTAACTTACCCTCGGAGTCAACTACAGGCAATTTCTCAATCTTATGGCGCAACAGTATACCAGCAGCCTCAGTAAGATCAGGAGAAGTAGTGGTCACAAGGTTATCCTTGGTCATTACTTCCGATATAGGAAGATTCATATCGGTCTGAAAACGAAGGTCACGATTGGTAACAATACCTACCAAATGACGCTCAGCATCAACTACAGGTATACCACCAATATGATTCTCCTTCATCAGACGCAGAGCGTCACCAACAGTTTCCTCACCGGTGATTGTAACCGGATCGAAAATCATACCACTCTCAGCACGCTTTACCTTACGTACCTGAGCTGCCTGGGCTTCGATAGACATATTCTTGTGAATAACACCTATACCACCCTGGCGGGCTATGGCAATAGCCATCTCATACTCAGTGACCGTGTCCATAGCGGCCGACACGATGGGAATGTTAAGGCCGATGTTACGCGAAAAGCGTGTCGCGGTCTTCACATGGCTCGGAATAACCTCCGAATAAGCCGGAATAAGCAGCACATCGTCAAAGGTTACGCCTTCCTGTGCTATTTTCTCTTCGATAAAAGACATTGTGATGGCTATTGTTTATTAAAAGTTTTTCAGTTTCTCGTCTATTATTATAGTCTGTTGACGGTCAGGACCTACGGAAATAATACCCACAGGTACACCGGTGACTTCCTCTATCTTATGTACGTATGCCTTAGCAGCCTCAGGCAGTTCGTCAAAGCTACGGGCACCGCTGACATCTTCATTCCAACCTTCCATCTCAATAAGCACCGGTTTGCATTTAGCCAGCTTGCTTATAGTCGAAGGTGGTGTTTCAAGCAGCTTGCCGTCACACTCATAACCTACACAGATACATACTTTATCCAGACCGGAAAGTACATCGAACAGCATCAAGGCCCAGTAATTAATACCTGCCAGACGACTGGTGTAACGGGCTACAACAGCATCAAACCAACCCACACGGCGAGGACGACCTGTGACAGTACCATATTCATGTCCACGCTCACGTATGTCGTGTGCACGTTGGTCAAATAGCTCAGTCGGGAATGGTCCCTCGCCTACACGAGTACAATAAGATTTGGCCACACCGAGCACATTGTCTATCCACTTAGGAGCCACACCAGCACCAACAGGCACACTGGCAGCTGACGGAGTAGATGAAGTAACGTATGGATATGTACCGTGGTCTATACACAGCATCATACCCTGCGCACCTTCGAAAAGTACTTTCTTATCGCTTTCGAGTGCCTTGTTAACCATGTCTGAAGTATCACATATCATGTGACCTATACGACCGGCTATATCCATGTATTGCTTGTAAACCTCATCGAAATCATATTCTTTCAATCCGAGAGCACGAAGTTCGAGGTTCTTTTGTTCAAGGGCACCGCGCAGACGCTCTGCGAAGTATTCCGGTTCGAGAAGGTCACCCATACGCAGACCCACACGGCTATACTTGTCGGTATAAGCTGGTCCTATGCCCTTCTTGGTTGTACCGATGAGCTTACCAGCCTTCATAGCCTCGTAAGCCCCATCAAGGTCAGCATGCCAAGGCATCACCATAGCGGCACGATCGGATATATACAGCTGGAAGTCGGTTATACCTTGTTCCTGAAGGCGTTTCAGCTCGGCTTCAACCGACACGGGATTTATGACCATGCCGTTACCCATTATGTTTACCGTCTTAGGATTGAAGATACCCGACGGTATGCTCTGAAGAGCGTACTTATGGCCGTCAAACACAACGGTATGACCAGCATTGTTACCTCCCTGATAGCGTACCACCATGTCGGCACGACATGCGAAGTAGTCGGTTATCTTACCTTTACCCTCATCGCCCCACTGCGAGCCGATGACGACTAAACGTTCTGACATAATCAGTCCTCCTCTATTTTATTGCGTTTGTATATATGGTCTACATTCTTCATGTAATAGTCGAGAGTGAAGCAGGCATCAAGTTCTTCGGGAGTAAGAGCAGACATCACAACCTCATTCTGACGCAGCAGGTCCTGATACGAAGCACCTGTGCTCATAGCTTTCATAGCTATAGGCTGTACTGTATCGTATGCCTTCTCACGAGCGAAGCCCTTACCTATAAGAGCATTCATGACACGCTGGGCAAATATAACGCCATTAGTCATGTAGATATTTTGCTTCATGCGATCTTCAAAGACCACAAGATTCTCAAGTATGCCCATCATGCGGTTAAGCATGTAATCAAGAAGAATTGTGGCGTCAGGCATAATGATACGCTCGGTAGCTGAGTGAGAGATATCACGTTCGTGCCATAGTGCCACGTTCTCGTATGCAGTAGCCATATAACCACGAAGCACACGGGCACAACCGCACATATTTTCGCTACTGATAGGATTACGCTTGTGAGGCATTGCACTCGAACCCTTCTGGCCTTTACCGAAAGCCTCCTCAACTTCATGTACCTCTGTACGCTGAAGATTACGTACCTCCATAGCCATCTGTTCGATAGTAGCACCTATAAGGGCTATTGTAGCCAGATAATAAGCGTGGCGATCACGCTGTATCACTTGTGTTGAGATGTTAGCGCTATCTATACCGAGATGTTCACATACATAATCCTGTACAAAAGGAGGTATATTAGCAAAATTACCAACAGCACCACTTATCTTACCTACTTCCACGCCTTTTGCTGCACGATCGAAGCGCTCTATGTTACGACGCATCTCTTCATGCCACAGCACCCACTTCAATCCGAAAGAGGTTATATCAGCATGTATACCGTGTGTACGACCTATGCAGGGAGTATATTTATATTTGCGAGCCTGCCGCTTCAGCATATCAGCAAACCGACGCAGGTCGTCTTTAATTATCTCGTCAGCCTGTTTGAAAAGATAACCGTTAGCAGTATCAACCACATCGGTACTGGTCAGACCATAGTGTACCCACTTGCGCTCCTCACCCAGACTTTCGCTCACGGCACGTGTGAAAGCCACTATATCGTGACGTGTCTGTTCCTCTATCTCCTTTATACGGGCTATATCAAAGGTAGCGTTGGCATTGAGTTTCTCAATATCCTCCGGAGGTACTACTCCTAACTCGCGCCAAGCTTCAGCAGCAAGAAGTTCTACCTTAAGGTAAGCGTCAAATTTATTCTGTTCAGTCCAGACGCGACGCATCACGTCTCTTCCGTATCTCTCTATCATTATATAGTCAGGTAGTTTCTTTTTTACTTATTAGCAAATTTATTGAGATAACACTCCAGAGTGTTCTCCATGAGACAAGCGCGGGTCATGGGCCCTACTCCACCAGGTACAGGGGTTATGACTGACGCTTTATCTTTGCACGCTTCATAATCTACGTCGCCGCAAAGTTTACCGGTATCCGGGTCACGGTTCACACCGACATCAATAACAGCAGCGCCCTCGCCTACCATATCGGCAGTCACGAATTTCGGACGTCCTATGGCTACTACCAATATGTCAGCTTTACTTGTAACATCGCCAAGATTGCGTGTGCGGCTATGGGTTATAGTCACCGTAGCATTGCGGTCAAGCAACAGTTTCGATACCGGAAGACCCACAATATTGCTTCGGCCTATAACCACAGCATTCTTACCCTCTATTTCCACTCCAGCCTCGTCAAGCATACGTATTATACCCTTAGGTGTACACGGCAACAGACAGGGAAGTTTCTGCCATAAGGCAGCTACATTTAGAGGATGGAAACCGTCGACATCTTTCTCTTTGGCTATCGTCTCTATAACCTTAGCCTCAGAGATATGTTTGGGTAACGGCAGCTGCACCAGCAGACCATCTACCTCGTCGTCAGCGTTAAGACGGCGCACCACATCGAGAAGCTCCTCTTCGCTTATGGTATCGGGATAACGCAGTGTGGTGTTTTTGAAACCTACTTCTTCGCAGTCACGTGCCTTACCTGTTACATACGATACACTGCCGGGGTCCTCGCCTACCAGTATCACTACCAGATGAGGAGCACGGCCGTATTTTTCAATCAGGCCTGGCACCTGGGCGGCTATATCACCCTTGATGCGCTTAGCAAGGTCTTTTCCACTTATTATCATATTGTTTTGTTGCTTTCGTTGATTATTTTTCTATTTCTACCGCCTGATGTCCTATATCAGTACGATTGAACAGCGTGGCACACTCTATGAGTCGAACACCCTCAAGTGCGTCCATACGTGCCTCTGGCAAATCTGCACCACGGCCCACTACCATCAACACGCGGCCACCGGCAGTCACAATCTTACCATCCTTACGGGCAGTACCCATGTGATAGACTTTGCAGCCCACTTTATCAAGACCCTCGATTACAGCTCCTTTAGGATAACTTCCTGGATAACCCTCAGAGGCCATGACAATACCGAGACAAGCGTCATCGCTCCACTGAGTATCACAGTCACGTCCCTCGCAAGCAGCATCAAAAAGTTCATATATATCGCTTTCCAGTCTTGGTAATACCACTTCTGTCTCTGGGTCTCCGAAACGAGCATTGAACTCTATTACTTTCGGACCATCAGCTGTCAGTATCAAACCACCGTAAAGTACACCTTTGAAAGGTACACCCTCATCAGCCATAGCATCAGCGGTACGCTGCATTATATCATGAAGTGCTGTCAGGCGCACCTCTTCGGTAACAAACGGTACTGGTGAGTAAGCACCCATACCACCTGTATTCGGTCCCTTATCGCCATCGTATGCACGTTTATGGTCTTGGGCAACCGCGAGAGGATAAACCTTGCGTCCTGATACTACGCACATAAACGAAAATTCCGGACCTTCAAGAAAATCTTCTATCACCACTCTGCCGTCACCGAAAGCAGAATCAAGAAGCATATCGCGCAGAGTGGCTTCAGCCTCCTTATAAGTAGTAGCCACAACCACACCTTTACCAGCTGCCAGACCGTCATATTTAACTACTGCCGGCAGTGGACGTGATTTGACATATTCCCAGGCTTCTTCATAGTTATCAAAAGCCTTATAACCGGCAGTCGGTATGTTGTGACGTGCCATAAGCTGCTTGGCATATTCCTTGCTACTCTCTATGCGGGTAGCTGTCTTGGTAGGTCCAAATATCTTAAGTCCTTCAGCCTCAAAACGGTCAACAATTCCTTCAGCCAGCGAAGCCTCAGGACCAACTACTGTCATATCTATACCGTTATCACGTGCAAAACCTACCAGAGCGTCTATATTAGTGACGCCTATAGGAACACATTCGGCCTGTTCTGCTATACCAGCATTACCAGGAGCACAGTATATTTTCGACACCTGCGGTGAACGTGACAAAGCATCAACTATGGCATGACAACGACCACCGCTGCCTACTACCATCACTTTTTTATCTGCTGCCATACTTCTTATCAATGTTTGAAGTGACGCATACCGGTGAAAAGCATAACAATGCCTTTCTCATTGGCTGTCTTTATAGAATCTTCATCGCGAATACTTCCGCCTGGCTGCACTATAGCAGTCACACCGTAACGAGCAGCAAGTTCTACAGTATCGCCAAAAGGCAGGAAGCCATCTGAAGCCAGTACAAGACCTTCGGTAATACCAGCAGCTTTGGCTTGTTCAAGTGCAATCTCAGCTGAACCAACACGATTCATCTGGCCAGCACCAACACCCACTGTAGCACCATCTTTCACTACTACAATAGCATTCGATTTTACATGCTTCACCACTTTCCAACCGAAATTCATATCGCGTAGCTGTGCCTCATCAGGTTTAGCTTCTGTAACGCACATGTCTGCAGTTACTTCTTTAGTCTCAATGTCACTGTCCTGCACCAGCAGACCACCAGTCACACCCACATACTGCAGCTGAGGCTTATGAGCATTGTCCATATTGACCTCCAACAGACGCAGGTTCTTCTTCTTACCTAATACCTCAAGAGCTTCTGGCTCAAACGATGGTGCCATTACGATTTCGAGGAAGATAGGTTTCATTAGTTCAGCCACTTCTCCAGTGAGAGGACGATTCATAGCTACGATACCACCGTAGATACTTACCTTATCAGCTTCGTAAGCTTTGGTCCATGCCTCACGTAAATCTGCGCCGACAGCAGCACCACAAGGATTCATGTGCTTTAGACCTACACAGAAAGGTGCATCAAACTCACGCACGATACTGAGGGCAGCATTAGCATCCTGAATATTATTGTATGAGAGTTCCTTACCACCAAGCTGACGTGCAAAAGCCACCGAGTAAGGTACTTCTTCACCTGCACGGTAGAAAGCAGCTTTCTGATGAGGATTTTCGCCATAACGCAGTGTCTGCTTAATGTCGAAAGTAAGGAACAGTTTTTCGTCCAGACCGGCTGCACGACGCATGTAGGTAGCTATGTGACTATCATATTCAGCGGTGTGGGTATATGCCTTGGCTGAAAGCTGAAGACGGGTAGCCTCGCTTGTATGACCTTCAGCACGCAGCTCGTCAAGCACACGACCATAGTCATCAGGATCACACACTACAGTGACATCACGGAAATTCTTGGCAGCCGAACGCAACATTGACGGACCGCCTATGTCGATATTCTCGACTGCTTCCTCCATAGTCACTCCTTCTTTGGCAATCGTAGCTTCAAAAGGATAGAGATTAACACATACCATTTCGATAGTCTCGATACCATTTTCAGCTAACTGAGCCATGTGTTCAGCACTGTCACGACGTCCTAACAGACCGCCGTGTACCTTAGGATGCAGAGTCTTGACACGGCCTTCACATATCTCCGGAAAGCCTGTGACATCACTGATATTGATAATTTCAAGACCGGCATCACGCAGGGCTTTCATCGTGCCACCTGTGGCTATGATGTCCCAGCCGAGCCGTTTGAGTTCACGAGCGAAGTCCACGACTCCGCGCTTATCACTCACGCTTATAAGTGCTCTCATATATTTTATCTGTTCTGCTTGTCGTTCAGTATTCGGTTAATAGTATCCACATAGAGCCGATGTTCGGCACGGTGTATCATAGGTTCCAGCTCGTCGGCATCATTTCCTTCGTATGGTACAGCTGTCTGAGCTATTATACGACCGCTGTCTATACCAGCGTCCACATAATGTATTGTCACGCCATATACCTTTACACCGTAAGCCATAGCATCAGCTATAGCGTGTGCTCCTGGGAAAGCAGGAAGCAGCGATGGGTGTATGTTGATGATGCGCCCTTCATAACGGCCTAATAATGTTGGGCCTACTATACGCATGTAACCTGCCAGACACACTAACTCTACATTTTCAGCATCAAGTCGGTCAGCCAGCATAGCTTCGTATGCTGCTTTTGAGCCAAAATCTCGTGGAGCGGCCACAAGTACCGGTACCCCTAAGCGTGCGGCACGCTCTATGACACCTGCACCTGGGCAATCGCATACACACAGCACAACTTCGGCATCAATACGTCCATCGGCAGCCGCCTGAGCAATGGCTTCAAAATTCGAGCCATTGCCACTGGCCATAACCGCTATTCTGTGTTTAGTACCCATCAGAGCGGTTTTATTACGTTTTCTCCTTTTATTACCTTCCCGATTACAGTAGCGTGCTCGCCGGCACCATTGAGTATTTCAAGTGTCTTGTCCACATCTTCCGGAGTTACTGCAATTACCATACCAATACCCATATTAAAGATGTTGAACATCTCACGGTGAGGTATTTTGCCATAACGCTCCAACAGACCGAACACAGGCAGTATCTCCCATGTGCCTTCTTCTATTTCAAAACCTAAGCCTTCGCTAAATATACGCGGTATATTCTCGTCAAAGCCACCACCTGTGATATGAGCCAAACCGTGTACATCAACTTCTTTGAGAAGCTTGTGTATAGGTTTCACATATATCTTGGTAGGAGTCAGCAGCACTTCACCGAGCGTTTTATCTCCTGTACCTTCATAACGGGCATTGAGGTCAAGGTTGTTATCAGCTATGACTTTACGCACAAGACTGAAACCATTGCTGTGTACACCGCTTGATGCCACACCGATAAGCACATCGCCCTCAGCTACCTTAGAGCAATCGATAAGGCGTTCTTTTTCTACCGCGCCTACAGTAAAACCGGCTATATCGTATTCACCCTCGCCATACATACCCGGCATTTCAGCTGTCTCACCGCCTACAAGTGCACAGTCAGCCTGACGACAACCCTCAGCCACACCTGACACAATAGCTTCAACTACTTCAGGGTGATTCTTACCTACAGCTACATAGTCAAGAAACACCAGTGGCTGGGCACCCTGTGCCAACACGTCATTAACACACATAGCCACTGCATCGATACCTATAGTGTCATGTTTGTCAAGAGCGAAAGCCAGTTTAAGTTTTGTACCGACACCGTCTGTACCGCTTACAAGTATGGGATGGCGATAACCTAATGAACCGAGGTCAAACATACCTCCGAAAGCGCCAATATTGCCCATACAGCCAGGACGGTTGGTTGAGGCTACGTGCTTCTTGATGCGACTTACTACCTCGTAGCCGGCTTCGAGATTAACGCCCGAAGCTTCATAACTCTTTGCCATTTGTGCTTTTTTCTTTTCCCGGAGAGTATCAGAAGACAGACACTCTCCGGGTATATGTTGTTTTTACTTCTTTCTGAAATAATTTACGGCATTACGGAATATATTCTGTTCCTTATTGCCAGAGATATTCTTCATCAGACCTTCAGTCCAGCGCTCCGAGTGACCCATCTTACCAAGTATACGTCCGTCAGGCGAGATGATACCTTCAATAGCTTCAGTTGAACCGTTGGGATTAGCCGGTGAGTCAAGAGTGGCGTCACCTTCAGCATCGGCATACTGGAAAGCTATCTGTCCGTTAGCACGCAGACGAGCAGCGAGTTCGGCCGAGGCTACAAATTTGCCCTCACCATGCGAAGCAGCTATAGAGTGTAAATCGCCTACACTGAAACCTTCGAGCCAGGGGGAAGCCACTGAACCTACACGTGTGCTTACTATCTGCGAGATGTGACGATTGATGTCATTACGGAACAGTGTCGGTGACTCAGGAGTCAAATCTCCTATCTTACCGAAAGGAAGCAGACCAGACTTAACCAAAGCTTGGAAGCCGTTACAAATACCTAATATAAGGCCTCCGCGTTCCAGCAAACGTTCTATTGCCCCCTTGACCTTGTCATTCTGTAACACACTTGCTATGAACTTACCGCTACCGTCAGGTTCATCACCAGCTGAGAAACCACCGCTTATAGCCAATATATCGCAAGCGTCAATATGAGCTGCCATATCGTCAGTCGATTTCTCGATGTCAGCCGGCGTAAGATTACAGAACACTGAGGTAGTTACATTAGCGCCTTCACGTTCGAATGAAGCCGTCATGTCATAGTCACAGTTAGTGCCGGGGAATACGGGCAGATAAACAGTAGGGTGTTCTTTAGCCTCACCTTTGTAATGTGTAGTATTGCTGCCCGAAGTAGCGTTCTCCACTTTGCCACGCAAGGGTGTACGGTCAGGATATACAGCTGTGAAACGGTCGCGGTTGGCTTCGTAAGCTTCGTCGATAGTGATTTTCTCACCGTTTATGGTCAGTGTACCATCTGATGTCGTACGACCTACAAGTTCAAAGCCAGGAAGTTCGAGTACATCACGGCTCTCCACTACTATTGAACCGTTGCCATAGTTGAACAGGTCAGCTTCGCTCAATCGTACATCGGCACCGATACGGTTACCAAAGCTCATCTTTGCTAATGCCTCAGCCATACCTCCGAACCCAGGCGCATAAGCTGCTGTGATGGTACCTTCGCTTATAAGACGATGCAACATCTTATAGTTAACCTTGAGAGCGTCTGTATTAGGCATAAACGAAGGAAGAGGATTATGACGCACTACATAGATTAAGTCATCGGCCTGCTTGAATTCCGGACTGATAACATTTTTGCTATCCACTGGTGCTACGCCGAATGCTATCAGCGTCGGAGGCACACTTATAGTAGAGAATGTACCACTCATCGAATCCTTACCACCTATGGAGGCAAGTCCAAGTTCTGTCTGCATACGTAGGGTGCCTAACAGAGCGGCCAATGGTTTACCCCAAGACAGACGTGAGTGCATACGCTCGAAATATTCCTGATAAGAGAAGCGCATACGTTCGTAATCAGCTCCGGCAGCAACAGCTTTAGCCACAGCTTCTATTACTGAATAAGCAGCACCATGATAAGGACTCCAGCTCATCAGATAAGGATTAAAGCCGAAAGCCATCATACTGGCTGTGTCGGTGTGATGATTGCCTACTGGCAGCTTCTGTACTGACACTTGAACCTCAGTACCCTGAGTTTTGCCACCGAACGGCATAAGTACTGTAGACTTACCTATCGACGAATCGAAATGTTCTATCAGACCCTTCTGTGAAGTCACGTTATCGTCAGAGAGTAAGTTTAGTACTTTTTCTTTTATACCGGTGCCTTTTACTTCACGTGCAAATGGGTCACGTGGTTCTATAGTACCTATAGTAGCTTCAGCAAAGTGACGTGCTCCTGCAGAGTCAATAAACTCGCGGCTCAGGTCAGCTACTGTCTTATCTCCGTAGAACATACGCATACGACCTGTGTCAGTGACATCAGCCACATGTGTTACCTCAAGATTCTCCTCATGACAGTAGCGCATGAATTCCTCCATGTCTTTAGCTTCTACCACTACTGACATACGTTCCTGACTCTCGCTTATAGCAAGCTCCGTAGCGTTGAGACCTGAGTATTTTACTGGCACACGGTCAAGATATATGTCGAGCCCATCGGTCAATTCGCCTATGGCTACACTGACACCACCGGCACCGAAGTCGTTTGACTTCTTTATAAGTTTTGTCACTTCTGGACGACGGAACAGACGTGCTATTTTACGCTCTTCAGGTGCGTTGCCTTTTTGCACTTCACTACCGCACTCTTCGAGTGACGAAGTGGTGTGTTCCTTTGATGAGCCAGTAGCACCACCTATACCGTCACGACCTGTGCGACCGCCAAACATCAGCACTACATCACCAGGAGCTGGACTTTCACGACGTACGTCAGAAGCTTTGACAGCACCTACAACAGCACCTACTTCAAGACGTTTAGCCACATAGTCTGGGTGATAGATTTCGCGCACATGGGTTGTAGCCAGACCTATCTGATTGCCGTATGATGAGTAACCGGCTGCGGCACGCAAAGATATTACGCGTTGAGGTAGTTTACCTTCCAGTGTCTCAGCTACAGGCTTATAAATATCACCTGCTCCAGTCACACGCATGGCTTGATACACATAGCTACGTCCTGACAACGGGTCACGTATTGCACCGCCAAGACATGTGGAAGCACCGCCAAAAGGTTCTATTTCAGTGGGGTGATTGTGGGTTTCGTTCTTGAATTGCAGTAACCACTTTTCGGTCTGACCGTCTACATCGACATCAACATAGATACTGCAGGCATTATTCTCCTCACTCTGTTCAAGATCATTGAGAAGTCCCTTGTTACGCAGATAACGTGCTCCAATTGTAGCAAGGTCCATCAGACAGAGAGGTTTGTTCTCGCGTCCTAACTCACGGCGTATATCATGCCACTGACGCAGACTTTCTTCAAGGTCAGCTGTAGCGAAAGAATCGTCTACTTTTATATCAGTCAGATCAGTAGTGAATGTAGTGTGACGACAGTGGTCACTCCAGTAAGTATCGAGTATACGTAGCTCAGTCTCCATTGGGTCACGACCTTCGGCAGTAAAATAACGCACCACTTCCATGAGGTCATCGCCATTCATAGCCAGACCCTTTTCACGGCAGTAAGCCACTGCTGTCTCAGGAGTTATGTCACGGAAACCTTCAAGCACCTCCACCGGACGTGCAGAAGCTCGTTCAGGAGCCGCCAATACATTAAGGTCTTTCTCACGGCTCTCCACAGCGTTGATACAATAGTGAGCTATACGGGCACGGTCAGCCTCACTCACAGAGTCATCAAATATCATCAACTTGGCACTGCGTATCTCTACATCAGCCGAAGGATTGATAAGTTTGACACACTCTACAGCCGAAGCAGCGCGCTGGTCAAACTGTCCCGGCAGACATTCGACAGCTAACGATGGACGACCCTCCAGGTCTACGGTATCAGTCACCACATCGGTAGCGCGTTCGCCGAAGACACGGTAACGGCTCTGCTCAAGCAGTTCGGGAGTAAATCCGAACAGATCATAGACACATAATAGTCTGAGCTGTTGTATGTTTAGACCGAGGTTAGAGTTAAGTTCCCGGCGCAGGCTTTCAGCCTCGACACGGTATGGTTCTGTTTTCTCTACAAATATACGGTTTGCGTTCATTGCGTTCTGCAAGATGGAATATTATTTGCGGGTGTGAGAGACTATCAGATTTCAGAAGCTAATACTTTCTCAGCCTGACTACGTCTGAAATCATCAAGACGACGACGTACTTCTTCATCGGTGACAGCCATTATAGCTATGCAGAACAGTGCTGCATTCTTGGCGCCGTCTATGGCCATAGTAGCTACAGGTATACCCGAAGGCATCTGCACCATCGACAACAGTGAGTCGAGACCTTCGAGTGAACGTGATTTGATAGGTACACCTATTACAGGCAGTGTGGTGAAGGCAGCCACAACACCGGCCAAGTGAGCAGCACCGCCAGCACCGGCTATTATGGCACAGAGGCCGCGTTCACGGGCTCCCGACACCCATTCTTCGAGCTGAGCCGGAGTACGGTGGGCGCTCAGTACACGTTTCTCATATTCTATGCCAAACTCATCGAGAATGGCGGTTGCTCCCGACATTACGCCCCAGTCGCTTGTCGAGCCCATTACGATTCCAATCTTCATGTGTGTTACTATGTAGTGTATATAGTAGTAGAAGCGTATGGCCGTCAATCTGGCTTGGATTGACGGCCATACGCTTGTCAGTTGTATTGCAGTTGTTTCTTACGTCCTGTAAAAGCGTGCATAACCCGGCGCAGACTTGCGCACACACCGCTTCTTTCGCCTGTCGGCCGCTGATTTACAGCCTCCGATCGCTGCGATAGCTCCGGTCGCTCCGACCTGAGCATGACTATGTTTGGGGTATGCCTCATAGGTTGCTCGCCTTCGGTTATCACTATCCGCTGCAAAGTTACAACTTTTTTTACTTCCCTGCAATACCCTTGCGCTCCTTTCAAAACCTACCATCCACGACCTTCACAGGTAGAATATCAAAAATTTTTCCTATCTTCGCAGTTAGTATTTTTACTCAGCACAATGAGTAAAAATACTCAATACACTGAGTAAAATGTAACTACATGTACAAACGCTCTGAATATAAGATAATTAAATCACGTCTTGAAGAACCGCGTAAGTTCATTCAAGTACTGATGGGTGCCCGCCAAATAGGGAAATCCACAGTTGTGAAGCAAGTATTAAAAGATATTAATCAACCATATCAATTCTTTTCGGCAGACAATGTACCAACTACCTACAACGGCTGGATTGCAGAATGTTGGGCTACCTGTCGAAGTGTGATGAAGAGCAATGGCTATAGTACCATCATACTTGTTATTGATGAGATACAGAAAATTAAAAATTGGAGTGAAGCAGTAAAAAAAGAATGGGACGATGATTCATTTTATGACCGTAACATTAAGGTTCTTTTGTTAGGTAGCAGTAGGGTTTTACTTGAAAAAGGATTATCGGAATCTTTAGCAGGAAGATTTGAAGAAATACGAATGAGCCATTGGAGCTACGTGGAAATGCGGGATTGTTTTGGTGTAACATTAGATGAATATCTGTTTTATGGAGGGTATCCTGGCGCGGCATCACTAATACAGGACCATGACCGATTTCAGCAATACATTCAGGCTGCCATAATTGACGCTACTATAAACAAGGATATTCTTTTGGACACACCTGTAGGAAAACCAGCATTACTTCGACAAACACTCGAATTGGGAGCAGCTTATTCCGGTTCTCTATTATCATTAACCAAAATGCTTGGTTCATTACAGGATGCTGGTAATACTGTAACTATCGCTTCCTATTTGGACTTACTTAAGGATAGTGGGTTGTTATGCGGTCTTCAGAAATTTAGTACTGACACGGCAAGAAGAAGAGCAAGTATTCCTAAGTTTCAAGTATATAATAATGCATTAAAGAACATATATGTACCTTTATCTTTTCAGCAGGCACTCTTTAACCGTAGGGAATGGGGACAGATTTTTGAATCTGGTATCGGTGCATATCTTGTAAGTCAAGCTTTTGTACACAGATTTGAAGTCTTTTACTGGAGAGACCGAAATGAGGAAGTTGACTTTATACTCCGTAAGAAGGGTAGCTTAGTTGCTATAGAAGTCAAGAGTAATGCAGAAAAACAGACTAAGGGCTTGAGTAGCTTCAAAGAGCTTTTCAATCCTCTCCATGCCTTTATCGTAGGAGACGGTGGTGTACACCCCGAAGACTTCTTCAATATGAATCTCTCCAAATTATTCTAATTTAGATTTCACAAATTTATTTTGTAGGTGGAGTGTTACGTTTTGGATTTTCAATCGTATCTATGATGTAACGTATATGAAAACAGATAACCTGACATATTCCTTCTTCCGCCTGCGGGATAAATTACACCGGAGCGCACTGAGGTTCCTCAAAGATGATGAGGATGCCAAAGATGTGCTGCAGGATACGTTTTTCAAGTTGTGGAAAAGCGGCCCATTGGAGTCGGAGACTGAGGCAAGAAACAAGCTGTTTACCGTTTTGCGGAATATTTGCATCGATAGACTTCGGAAACCGCAGACGGTTCCAATCAGTGAGGCAGACACGGACAATATGCCTGTTCAGACGGAAGTACCGGAGGATATGGAGAGGTTCAAGTCATTACTTACCACAGGTCTGACTGATATTCAACAAAAAATTTATACTTTTGTAGTCGATGAGGGTATGGAGTATGAAGACATAGCCTTAGCCCTTAATATGTCTACGGAGGCTGTCCGAATGAATATGAGTCGGGCCAGAAAAAAATTACGTGAAAACTATCACAAATTAAACCGATGAAAGATAAAGACACCATACTTAGCCTGCAAGAAACAGAGGAGCTGTGCCGTATGTATATGGAGTGTCAGCTTTCAGTCCTTGAAGAAACAGAATTGCAGTATATTCTCGGAGAGCTGTCCTATACTTCTCCTGTCATTGAGGAAGCAAGAGAAGCCATGATAGCCGAAGGAGTAGTGTTCAATAAGAGGAAGGCACAAAGGAAGGCACAAAAGAAGACTGGCTTCCGCTGGAATCGTCAATTAATCAGTATTGCAGCGTCTTTAGCCATAGTATTATCTTTCTCAATAATCATAGCAACTCAAAGTCGGGAAATAGGGTTCCCCGCAACCGATATGGGTATAGCCCAGACAATAGATTCTTCCTCTGATGAAATAGTGATTGCTTATGAAGGTGGCAAACAACTGGATCCTATTGCCTCACAGAAAGCGGTTGACGAATCATTAAAGAAGGCTGAGGCACTGATGGCAATGGCTAAGGCTATAGAGAGAGAAGACGAGATAAAACAGAAGTATATTATGAATTTAACTTCCAGTGCAAAATGAAAAGATACCTTATACTTACAGTAAGTCTGTTAATCAGTATCGTGGCAATGGCTAAGCCACCTCATCTGAATGTTGAAAAACTGTTTGACGGTTCATATAATTCAGATTCCACTGTCGCGATACATATATCCAAATCCAAGGATAAGTATTTTCGTGGATTTACCGTCACCAACAACCCTAAGTTAGTTGAGAAAGTAACAGAGCTTTTCAAAAAGGATGCTGAAAACGCTGAGCGTTCGCAAGAAATTATAGAAAAAGGGAAACCCTCCTATTCGTCTATGACTATAAAAAACAATAATCTTAAAATAGACATAGGCCTCTCCTACTCATTCGATAATGGGTGTTATCTTTTTATAAGCGGGCCTAACGAAGCTTTCAAATAGACTGGAAGCTACTTAAAACCGTTTCCTTATTATACTTCAACAACAAGGGTTATACTTCTTAAACGCTATAACGGATAAATAAATCGCGCTGACTGGGCAACCCAGTCAGCGCGATTTATTTATCCGTTAATTACTAAATCACTTAGGGCGTGACTCGCAATAGAGACAGCGGTAAGCACCATCTTTCTCAGCTGAGGGTCGGAAGATAGCCTCAACGCCGTTTTCAATATTCGAGATACAACGGCGGTTAGAGCATACGTGCTGTCCGCGTACGGCATCTACAGGTACAAGGTCAGGTTTGGAATTGTCAGCCTTAGCCCATTCCAACAGACGGAGCATCAGTGCCATACGTACAAATTTGCCGTTCTCAACCTGACGGAAGTAAGCTGCACGTGGGTCAGCATCGACCTCAACGGTAATCTCGTTGACACGTGGCAGCGGGTGAAGTATACGCATGTGAGGCTGAGCCGTCTTCAATTTCTCAGGGTCAAGTATGAAGCTGTCTTTTACACGTTCAAATTCGTCCTCATCAAAGAAGCGTTCTTTCTGTACACGGGTCATGTAGAGTACATCAAGTTCGGGCATCACCTCTTCCATGGTTTCGACTTCCTTGTAGTCTATGCCATTAAGATCACACACCTCATGTTTCATATACTCAGGCAGACGCAGCTGTTCGGGAGCTATAAGCACAACCTTAACACCTTCGTAACGTGACAGAGCTTTGATAAGCGAGTGTACGGTACGACCGAATTTCAAATCACCGCAGAAACCGATGGTTATATTGTCGAAGCGTCCTATCTCACGTTTGATAGTGAGCAGGTCTGTGAGTGTCTGTGTCGGGTGGCTATGGCTACCATCACCAGCGTTTATAACAGGTATACGCGAGTTCATTGCAGCCACAAGAGCAGCGCCCTCCTCATGATGGCGCATAGCTATGATGTCAGCAAAACAGCTTATTACTTGTACGGTATCAGCTACGGTTTCACCTTTGCTCACCGAGCTGCTTTTTGCATCAGCGAAACCCAGTACGTTTCCGCCAAGTTCCATCATGGCAGCCGTAAAGCTGA
This sequence comes from uncultured Sangeribacter sp., assembly GCA_964400325.1. Lineage (GTDB taxonomy): Bacteria > Bacteroidota > Bacteroidia > Bacteroidales > Muribaculaceae > Lepagella. The sequence goes on from CAYNUE010000022.1 coordinate 21,186, forward strand.
GACGCGTACGTGTCGAAGGTTCATAGAAGAGTGTGGCAAGTTTCTTACCTTTGCATACTTCCGAATACTTCTCGCGATTGGCAATAATGTCAAGAGCGAGGTCAATGATTTCATTAAGTTCCTCTTTTGTGAGGTCAGTAGGGTCTATAAGATGACGCATTTGCTTATGAATTGATCCAAGATTCGTCAGAGGGATTTGACATGAATTTCTTGAGGCGTGCCTCATCACTGGGAGCTATATAACCTTGTTCAACAGCTACACCTACAAGTGTATCGAAGTCACTAAGCGAGTAATTGATAACATTGGCAGCAGCCAGACGGTCAAGGCCTTTCTTCATACCATAAGTGAATATACTTACTACACCAAGTACCTCGGCACCAGCCTCGCGCAAAGCTTCAACAACATCAATACAGCTACCGGCTGTTGAAATGAGGTCTTCAATCACAACCACCTTTGCACCGGGTTCGAGACGTCCCTCGATACGGTTATTACGGCCGTGGTCTTTGGCGCTACCGCGCACATAACCCATAGGTTTGTCAAGAATCCATGCAGCTATAGCAGCATGAGCTATACCAGCTGTGCTTGTACCCATCAGAACCTCAGCCTCAGGGAAACGTTCTGTGACAGTGGCAGCTATAGCCTCTTCAACCACTTTACGGGCTTTAGGCGAAGTCAGTATCAGACGGTTATCACAATATATAGGGCTTTTGATACCACTGGCCCATGTAAATGGTTCGTCGGGACGCAGGAACACTGCCTTGATGTCAAGCAGTTCTTTGGCTACTTTCTCTTTTGTTGTCATGACTGTTCAGATGTGTATGATGATTATTGCTCAAGAAATTCCTTAACACAACGGCGATAAGCTGCCACAGGGTCTGCTGCAGCTGTTATGGGTCGGCCTACGACAATAAAGTCTGAACCTATCTCACGGGCACGTGCCGGAGTAGTGATACGAACCTGATCGTCAGCAGCTGCATCGGCAAAACGTATACCCGGTGTCACAGTGATAAAGTCTTTGCCACAAGCTTCCTTAACCAATGCAGATTCAAGTGGCGAGCATACTACACCGTCAAGACCGGCCTCACGGGCATTACGGGCATAATGCGCTATGGTATCATTAATACCGGCGTTGATAAGAAGTTGTTTTTGCATAGCTTCTTCCGAAGTTGAAGTCAACTGAGTCACAGCTATAAGAAGAGGGCGAGTACCGTCAGCACGTGTCAAACCTTCGAGAGCAGCACGCATCATCTCAATTGTACCCGAAGCATGAACATTGGTCATATCCACATCGAGAGCCGAAAGTACCTTCATGGCCTTACGCACAGTATTAGGTATATCATGCAGCTTCAAATCCAGAAATATCTTATGACCACGACGCTTTATCTCGCGTACTATTTCATTTCCGGCACCATAATAAAGCTCCATCCCTATCTTGACGAAAGGTTTGCGCTCTTCGCCTTCAAACTTATCCAGAAATGCCAACGTCTCCTCGGCCGATGGGAAATCGCAGGCTATGATTACATCACGCATATATAATTGTGTTGTTAGTTATTATCGATTATTTCAGTGTGCAGCTCCGATTATATCCCTCAGAGCACTTATACGGAGTCGGTCCATCTCGACAGGCAATGACTCTATAATTTCCTTGCAAGCGTAAGGATCACGCAGATTAGCAGCACCCACCTCAACAGCTGTGGCACCTGCCATCATCATCTCTATCACATCAGAGGCACTTGACACTCCGCCACAGCCTATGACAGGAACACTGCAAGCACGGCTTACCTGCCACACCATACGCAAAGCCACAGGGAATACAGCCGGACCTGAGAAGCCACCCATCTTATTGGCTATGACAGGACGACGTGTTCGAGTATCAATACGCATACCCAAGAGAGTATTTATAAGACACAGTCCATCAGCTCCAGCCTCCTCAGCCGAACGTGCTATAGCGACTATATCAGTCACATTAGGAGTCAATTTTACGTATAGAGGTTTGGTAATGACTTTCTTAACCTCGCGCACTACTTCGGCTACCGAGTCACAGCAGGTACCGAAACTCATGCCGCCTCCGTGAACATTAGGACAGCTGACATTAAGTTCGATTATAGCTACTTGTTCCTCATGGTCAATCTTGGCACAGCACTCTACATATTCATCTACCGAGAAGCCACTGATGTTAGCTATTATCGGTTTATGGAATACTTCGCGCATTTTCGGAAGTTCTTCAGCTATCACAGCATCAATACCTGGATTTTGAAGACCTACCGAATTTATCATACCAGCTTCACATTCAGCTACACGAGGCAATGGATTACCATAGCGTGCCTCACGTGTAGTGCCTTTGAACGAAATTGAACCTAATATGTCAATGTCATAAAACTCACTCATACCGTAGCCGAAACCGAAACAGCCACTGGCCGGTATAACAGGGTTATCAAGGCGTACACCGCTAAGTGTCACGCTCATATCATGGGTGTGATTCATTTCCATATCAGTTCCTCCTTTCTGAATACCGGACCTTCCTTACATACTCGTTTTGAACCACGTGTAGTCTCTATACTACAGCACATACAAGCGCCAAAACCGCATCCCATACGTTCATCAAGACTTAACTGACCATCGCAGGGCACTGTTTGAGCCACAGCCCGAAGCATAGGGGTAGGCCCACAAGCATAATAGTAATCGTAGGAGCCTGCTTGCAAACCTTTCACAATGTCAGTTACAAAGCCGTGTACACCTCGCGTGCCATCAGCAGTCGAAACGTATGTTTCAAGGCCGAGTGCTTCAAAATTATCGGCCAACACTACGTCTGCAGCGGTATTGAAACCAAGTGCTACAATGGGATTCTGACCAGCCTCTTTGAGGTCACGAGCAAGACGTAATAACGGAGCCACACCTATACCACCACCAAGCAGCAAGGGACGTCTGAAGTCATTTTCTATCCAGAAGCCATTACCAAGACCAGTAAGCACGTCGAAGGTATCGCCTACTTTAGCACGACTCATGATAGCAGTACCCTCACCTACTACATCATAAAGCAAAGTAATGCTGTGCTCATCGTAGTCACACAATGATATAGGACGACGCAGATACTTTCCATCAACAGCAATATTGACAAACTGTCCCGGTGCTGTCAGATACTGTGTGTCACCGCCGAGTACCATAACCCAGGTTTTAGGAGCTATCTGCTCGTTGCGTAACACTGTATATATGTTTTTCTTATACATTGTCTTCGGATTTATGAGATTTTCAGGCTTCGTCGGTAGTTGAAAGAGAGTCATGCACTATCTGGCCACGTGACACTGTCATTACTGCATCGCCTTTAAGTTTCATACCCTCAAATGGAGTACTGTGACCCATAGATACAAATTTCGATGGGTCTACCGTCCATTCACGATTGAAGTCAACTAATGTCAAATCGGCTGGTACGCCTTCACGCAGTTCTGTTTCCATGCCTAACAACCGACGTGGTGTTATTGACATCACCTCTACAAGACGTTCACGACTCATCAGGCCGCTCTCTACCATTATAGTATTTACGGCCCCAAGCGAAGTCTCAAGACCTACAACACCCATAGCACTCAGTTTGAGGCCACGACTTTTTTCCTCTGCCGAGTGCGGAGCGTGATCAGTAGCTATGACATCTACCGTGCCATCTATTATCCCTTGGCGCAAAGCATCACGGTCTCGTAAGTCACGTAGAGGAGGATTCATTTTAAAACGTCCCTCTTCCTGCAAATCACAGTCACTGAAGGCAAGATAATGCGGGCCGGTCTCACAAGTTACCTGTTGCCCACGTGCTTTGGCACGGCGCACCAGTTCTACACTCTCGGCTGTTGATACATGGCATATATGCAGTCGGCAACCTGTCTCAGCCGCCAATTCTATATCACGTTCGACTTCAGCCCATTCACTTTCAGAGCAGATACCTTTGTGACCATGTTCGCGAGCATACTGACCGTCATGTATGTAGCCGCCGCGCAACAGCGAGTTGACCTCGCAGTGCACGGCGAAGAGATTCTTATCACCCAATGTTTCCATAGCCTGACGCATTGTGTCAGCTTCTTGCACACCGTTGCCATCGTCTGAAAATCCGGCTATACGACTCATATCAATACCTTCCGCATCGATAGGTGTATGGCCTTTACGCTCGCGTGTGATTGTAAGATAAGGACGCACATCAATGATTGCATCACGGTCTATAATGTCAAGTTGCTTTTGTAAGGTGGCCGCGCTATCAGGGGCAGGCAACACATTAGGCATAGCGCATACTGTAGTAAAGCCACCACGAGCTGCGGCACGCGTGCCACTGGCTATTGTTTCCTTGTAGCCGTATCCTGGTTCGCGAAGATGAACATGCATATCCACCAGACCGGGCATCAGGTGCAACCCACGGGCATCGACAACCCGCATATCCTTTTCAGGTTCTATGGCCGGTGCTATCCGGCTTATGACTGTGCCATCGGTAAGTACGTCGGCTTCTTTAAAGCTGCCATCAAGCCATACCGAGGCTCCCTTTATAAGTAGGCGTTCCTGTGGCACGCCGTTTTTTCTGGTCATACTGACTGTATTATAAAAAAGGAGGCACCTCATACAGATGAGTGTCCTCCGTGTGGTGCGGTATTTCGACTCCAAAATTACTACTTTTTTCCCACCCTACCAAATCCGCCCTCCTTTTTTCATTCGCGAAACGCTAATCTTCAACCTCTTCACTTACCCAACCATCAAGTTGACGGGTAGAAGTGCTAAAATTAGCACCTATAAGATATATTTTCTTATTTGAGACTAGGTAAGGAAGCCAGTAACGTTTATTTTGAATCTGTGCCATGGCTACCTCTGCTGTTTTATCTATCTTAAACTCAAAAATGTATATATAATCGTCTGTACTTACTACTAGGTCTATACGTCCATCAGAAGTTTTCATTTCCATATCTACATAAAAACCTAATAAAGCATAAAGCAGATAGACAATATTCTGGAAATACGATTCAGAGGGTTTATGTTTTTCTGAATAAGGAACTCCAGCTACCATACTGGCCAAATGTTTCATAAAATTCGTAATGTCACCGTTACGTACATATCTCACAAAGGAGGCAATATTAAAATCGGTGCGTGAAGGAATAGAAGCAGTATAATACGGAAACAAGTATTTCAGAAATCCCTGTTTTACCTCAGCATTAGGATAGTCAAGCGTCACCAATCCAAACTCACTATCATAACTGCCTATCGTTAGATAACCTGACTGATAGAGAGCAGGTATAGGGTCTTGGGTTACTATACCAGAAGATTTAAGCACTTCCTCACCTACTATATATCCTGACAAATCTTTAAGCCTCCAGTCACCATTTCTAAGCAATCTGACAAGATAACTCGGTGTGCCACTTTCAAACCAATAATTATCCATACGGTTAGCGCTAAATACATTCATCAGACTGAAAGGATTATATATCCCTTCTGACCTTACTGAAAAATGATAACCATCATAACGATATTTTAATTCTTTAAACGTTTGACTGACAGTCAGACCTGTTTTAGTGCTTAACTGCTTGACGCCTTCAGTAAAATAGCTTCTGAGTTCTTCATCACTGATTCCACATAATTTGCTATATTGCTCTTCAAACGAAATATCACGCAGATTATTTAAATCCGAGAACACAGACACTTTACTAAAACGTGCTACGCCTGTAAGCATAGCAAATTCTATATATTGATCTTCTGTCTTCAAAGTCGAATAAAAATCTTTTAGAATTGTGCGTAATTCGTCAGCATATATCTTATTGTCAACAGCATTAAGTAAGGGTTTATCATATTCATCAACCAGCACCACTACTTTCTTACCGCTAATCTGTGCAGCACGACGTATTACTGCTCCGAATCTCAGACCAGGGGAATGATATATATTATCGATGCCATATTCTTTCTCCCATCTTCGTAAATACGAATCCAACACCTCATTAAGTCCCTCTATCTTGCGATAATCCCCTGAATTAAGATCTATATGCAACACTTCATGCACCTCCCACGTGTCAGTAAGAGTTGATAAAGCCAAACCTTCAAATAAGTACTGCTTACCCTTGTAATAAGCTTCTATTGTAGAAAGTAGAAGACTTTTTCCAAAACGGCGCGGTCGTGACAGGAAGTAAAACTGTCCTTGTCTAATAAGCTTGTATATATAAGCTGTCTTATCCACATACACATACCCATCCTCTCTGATTTTAGCAAAAGTTTGTATCCCGACCGGGTATTTCAATTCCACTGCTGGCTGACTCATATCCGTTTCAAATTAAGTTCTACAGACAAAATTAGTAATTGTCTTCTATACTTACAATATTATAATACAACCAAAAAAGAAATTTAGAGTCACCTGTAACTACAAATTAATAAGTTATTTATAATTTTGAAAATATCAGAAATAACTTATATCTTCGCAGAAATATTAGAAATAAATTCAAAATATGCCAGAACTTTTCAGATTTTATGGTTTTCTTTTCTTCTTTTATTCCCGAGAACATGAACCGATACACGTTCATGTGGAAGGGGCAGGAGGATTAGCTATATTCGATTATGATGAAAATAGTGATAGTTTTATACTGCGCGAAAAAAGAAACATTAAAACTAATGATTTGAAACGAATTACACAAGTTATTATAGATAACCAAGATATTATAATTAAACGTTGGAATGAATATTTCGGATGGAGAAAATAAAAATAATAAGAATTTGGTTTGAAGGGGATAACCTATACGGTGAAGATAAGAATGGAAAAATTTATAAACAGTCACTTCTATGGTA
>CAYNUE010000022.1:28078-31236 GCA_964400325.1 uncultured Sangeribacter sp.
ATGATACATGTTGTTAATCAACAATCAAATTAGATAAAGAGCAAATATAGAAATAAGGAGATATTAACGGCTTTTATATTTTTTTGGGTATAAAGTACTTGGCCTTTCAGATAAAACAAGCTAACTTTGCACCGTTTTTCTCGAAAGCGTCTTCCCAGATGCCAGTAAAGTGCTAATTCTTCTGCAGCGATGTATCCCAGAATTGGCGTAATTATATGTGAGAGCACAATTTAACTGCGCTTACACACTTTGATAATTTTAGAATAAATCATCAAATCTAAACTAAATAAACTAAAAGTAACAAGTATGAAAAAGTTTGCTTGGATGCTTGCCCTCGCTCTGCCTGTGGCTGCTACATTCACCTCTTGTGGTGACGATGACGAAACCTCTATCACACTCAATGCCTCTACTGCCAGTGTTAACTATGACAACACTATAGAACTTAAGGCTTCTGAGAAGAATGCCGTATGGTCTTCAAGTGATGAGTTTATCGCTACTGTTGATAGCAAAGGTGTAGTAAAAGGTCACCATGTAGGTGAGGCTATCATCACAGCTTCTAAAGATGGCGCAAGCGCAAGCTGCAAAATCACTGTCAATGAGACTAACCACGACTACGTACTGCCTCTGATGAAGTGGAACGCTTCTTATACTGCTATTAAGAATGAGGTTAATAATCTTGTATTTGATGCAGAGAATAGTGTAGAGAATAAGACTCTCGTTTACGGTACTGGTTCAGTAGATGGTTTCCCCTGGTATATCTATGAGTTCAATACTACAGGTCTTTCCTCTTCTTCATTCACTGTTGATTTTACTGATGAGGATAGCTACACCGATGTATGCGACTACTTAGACCAGTACTTCAAGCAAATAAGCTTCGATGATGAAACTTTCGTTACAACTTATGCTAACGCAAACAGTGTAGCTGAGGCCAAGATTGTAGCCAGAGTTGCCGCTGACTTCGATTACAACACTATCACAGCAGCATTTACTCCTAATAACGGTACTCGTAGCTCAATCAACGATTTCAGTTCTATCTTCGACGCTCACAAGGCTATTGTTGCGAAGAAGGCCAGCAAATAAACTGACTCAGATAAGCGTATATCCCATATATTAACTTTTCATCTTTCGGACTCATGAAAAAGATGTTTTCTATTTTCTGTGCCGGTGCTTTTGTAGCCCTGGCCACTTCATGCGGCGGAAATAACAAAGCTGCCGATAGTGAATCTACAGTAGTAGAAGCCGAAGAGGTAACCATGACCTGCGATTCATGCAGCAACTGCAACGGCCAGTGTGGTAAACCAAACTGCACATGTGACACTACTGTCACTACTACAGAAGTAATGGAAGAAATTGCAGCTCCTGTAGAAGAGGCTAAAGACAAAGTAGAAGCTGTGGCAAAGGATGCTGCTAAGAAGACTTCCAATGCCGCTCAGAAAGCTACTGATGCTGCAAAAAAAGCTACTGAATCTGCAAAGGATGCTGCTAAGAAAGCTACCGAAGATGCTAAGAACGCTGCTGATAAAGCTGTAGATGCAGCTGCCAATAAGGTTAATCAGGCTAAGCAGGCGGCTATCAAAGCTACAAAAGATGCAGAGAGCGCTGTTAAAGACGCAGCTGCTGAAGAGAAAGCTAAGGCTCTCCGCGAGAAGATGAAAAACCGCAACAAGGAGGACTAACAAGTATCCCGATACCCGGGAATACTTAAAAACATAAAACAGGAAAGAGGCCGCAAACAACCATTGCGGCCTCTTTCCTGTTTTATGTGTATCGGCCCCTCCGATATTTCGGTTTAATTCCACACGATTTTTCGGACTTCCCGCCGAATTCCCTACCACTATGGAAGAAACTATATCAAAGTCCAAAAATTCTGACCGTCTACGCGAACTCGCCACTGCTCCGGTATGGCGTCTATTGGTTAAGTACAGTCTACCAGCCGTAGTAGGTACGGTCGTCAGTGCCGTCTATAACATTATTGACTCAATTGTAATCGGACATGCCATCGATGACCCTAATGTCGTAGCTGGAATCGCTGTCACCTTTCCAGTAATGATGCTTGCTACTGCCCTTGGTATGCTTATCGGCGTAGGTGCAGCCACACGAATAAGTATCGTTATGGGTCAGAAAGACAAACCTATGGCCGAACTGATATTAGGTAACTGTGTTATGCTCACCTGCGGTATAGGTTTGGCTTATATGGGAGTTTTCGCAGCTTTTCTTAATCCGTTGCTGAAACTTTTTGGTGCCTCACCCAATTCGCTGCCCTACGCACGCGAATTCCTACTATGGGTACTTCCAGGCATGGTGTTGATGAATCTTACTTTCTCCTACAACAATGTCATGCGTGCTACAGGCTATCCGGGCAAAGCCATGTTCACTAATATAATCGGTGCTGTACTGAACGCCATACTTGCCCCTCTGTTCCTCTTTGTCTTCAAGTGGGGTATACGCGGTGCAGCGATAGCTACTGACCTCTCTATGGTAGTCACAGCCTTCTTCGTAATGAGTCACTTCTTTAAGAAGTCAAGTGAACTGCATTTCGTTCGAGGCACTTTCCATCTTAAAGCAGATGTAATCAAATCAGTGCTATATATTGGTATGGCACCATTCCTTATCAGTGTAGCAGGCTCGGCCATAAACGCTATAGTTAACAATTCACTACTCAAATACGGTGGCGACGATGCCATAGCCTCAGTAGTTGTATTCAACCGTTTTGTTACTATCTTTGTGTTTATCGTCATGGGTATATGTCAAGGTATGCAGCCTATTTTAGGTTACAACTATGGTTCCGGACGTTTTGACCGCCTGTTCCGTACCCTATGGCTGGCGGCTGGTACAGCAGTTGTTGTCACAACCACTGGCAGCTTGATAGGCGCTTTCAACCCACGCACCATTGCCTCCATGTTCATGCAAGACGAACAACAGATAATCTGTGCCATTAACTGTCTGAAGATAACTACCATGGGCTTCTGGATGGTAGGATTCCAAGTTGTAGCCACCAACTTCTTCCAATCGCTTGGCATGGCAACCAAGGCCGTATTCCTATCACTGACCCGTCAGGTACTCTTTATGATTCCAATGCTTCTCATATTACCGCCACGTTTCGGTCTTAATGGTGTATGGGCATGTTATCCTATCTGTGACGTTGTAGCCGCTATCGT
>CAYNUE010000022.1:31336-32865 GCA_964400325.1 uncultured Sangeribacter sp.
GAATCAGTGAAATCCTCGACTGTAAGAGCCAGATTGTTTTTGGCTTTTATCGTATCAACCCAACTTGGCGGTACCTCAAGAGTCAATACATTTGCAGCATCAGGAGCAATGTCAATGTTTGGCCAATCATTACCTTCTTTCTTGAAAGAATGCATGTCAAGCTCAATTTTCAACGTAGTGGAGTCCTGAGAGACAGTCATGTTCTGCTGCCAAGCACGATCCATAACCAACACCGCTTCCGTCAGCCGAGGATTTTGACGTACAGTCACTTTAAGCAGTTGTTGGTCACCTTCCTGCTCATCTGGATTTGAAGTTTGTGCCATCAGCCACCTATTGTTTTTTATATCAAACGTTATAAAAAAGCCGGCTGTCACACGCACTGTATCTCCATCAGCTCGCAAAGTCTGCAAACTGAATTCTACTTTTTTGTATAATACCGCTGGCATTAGAAATGAGCATATCAGTACTATACCCACCAGTATTATAAGTATATATGATGTTCTTTTCATCTTTTCGTGTTTATTTAGTGGAATTTGAACCGAGATACTCCTCATATCTCTCTTTAAGTGTTTCAGGCGTAATACCTAAAAGCTGAAGTTCTCTGAAGACCTCAAGCAGGCGGTCTCCGAATATGTCACTTATCCTCATTTTGTGTATCTCTTCAGGTGCTTTAGCGCTGACAAAGAAGCCTATGCCACGGCGGTTATAGATAATACCAAGAGAAGAAAGATAATCGTATGCACGCATCATAGTATTGGGATTTACCTGTACCGTAGCGGCGTACTCCCGAACTGAAGGCATTCGGTCATCAGGTTTCAGATTACCTCCTAACACTTCATCGCAGATACGATCCACTATCTGCAAATATATAGCTTTACTGTTTTCTTTAAACATACATCAATTTCTTTATCCGAATTGGTAGCTATCTGTTCTATTTACCATTTCAGAGCCACTTCGGTCTGTTTCATTCTGGCATATCCAAGCCAATAGATTAATCCGGAGGCCACTATCCAGCCTACAGCACTCCATATTATACGGCTTTTCGTAATCTCGTCAGAATAATCGAAGGCACTTGTTACAGCATCATCACCGAAGAACACTTTCATACCTAAGACACATAAAAGAGCAGCTGCACAAAGCAGCACTACCAAAACACAACTTGTCTTAAAGAATGAATATCGAGGTAGATAGATGCTACCTAAAGCAAAAAGCGCCTGTAAAAATAATGCTAAGCCATATATATCTACTAGCCATTTGGCCGCCTGACCAGCAGCAGAACAGGTATCAAACTTATTAAAAGTTAATAAATTCCAAGGACTTATAACATGCACTTGTGAACCATAGGGAGTAAATACATGCATTACTATCACACGAAGAATATCGGCACACATTATACATGCGAACCAGGCAGCGAATCCACCTATAATGTAGACTATTAACCACGCTGTCAGCTTTTCGGTTCCCGTAGTCGGCATCGTAAGAACTTCAAGACGACTTGATTTCGTTGAGAAGCGTCCATATACCATCGA
>CAYNUE010000022.1:32965-45762 GCA_964400325.1 uncultured Sangeribacter sp.
CGATCATGATATTTCAATGCATAGTCGAACAGCAGTTCGAGATTCACAGTGGTTTCATCATCATCGGTGTTAGTTAACATGACATCATATCCGCCCGGTGCTGGTTGCCAGTATAGAGCTTGGTCACGCAGTGTCACACCAACGTTGCGAGCGAAGCTGAGCTTACGTTGTATTTCAGCTATTGATGCCTCAAATACAATATTACGTTCATTCATTATCAGCAGATGGTCAAGAAGCTGTTCAAGGTCTCGGACCTGATGAGTCGATATAATCATGATACGGTCATCAGTCATCAACTCAGCACACAGCCGTCGGAAAGCTGCTTTGCCTGGTATATCAAGTCCATTCGTCGGTTCGTCCATTAGCAACATAGGGGTATTGCAAGCTAATGCAAAACTCATATATACCTTCTTTTTCTGCCCCATTGACAGCGCATTAAGTCTGACGTCACGCTCCATACCGAAAGCCGCAAGGCAACGGTTAAGTATATCATGATCAAAACGTGGATAAAACACGCAACGTGACGATACGTAAGAATCAAGTTTCAAACTTGGTAATTCAACTTCTTCCGGTACCAACATTATGTCAGCAAGAGTCGAAGGCAATCTACGGCGTGTGTTTTGACCATTATAGTACACTGTGCCCTTATCTGGCAACAAAGCACCCATTATAAGGTATAGCAATGTTGACTTACCGGCTCCATTAGGACCTAAAAGGCCATAAATGCCTCCCTGTTCTATCTCAAGAGAAAAGTCTCTCAGCACCGGCGGCTTACGCAATCCATAATGATAACTGAGGTTTTCGATTTTCAACATGTCTTTGTGTGTCTGTTATAGTATAGTTAGTATGAGATTTCAGTCCAGTCATTATCTTGCTCTTTGACAGAATTCCGGATAGTCTGCCATAAACCAGAATAAAGACCTTTAGTGTATTAGTATATTAATACACTGCAAAAGTAGTACACTTTTTTCAATCTACCAAATTTTTTCCTATCTTTTTTATCTTTTTCTCATAATCATCTGTAAATAAAATGATTTTTCCAAGCCAACAATAATCTTTTTGAATTCTAACCGACAAAATGAATTCTTAAATTAAAAGCAAGTAGTTCTTAAACACAGAGGGAGCTGCGGTTATGATAAGACTATCATAACTGCGCAGCTCCCTCTCAGAGGCCACTACCGATTAAATCGGTTGTTATCTTATTTTACAATGATTTTCCTTACGCTACCATCAGAATATTTGGCTATACATACACCCTTCTCAGGCTGTGAAAGCTGACGGCCATCAATACTGAACCATTTTGCTTCACCCTTAGCATCTGAAAGTTCGCTTATACCTGTTACACCACTGTTTGAAGTGCCGTTCTTAAGGTCTACTATAATCTTTTCGCGAGAATCAGAGTATGTGGTCTGTCCTTCATATTCGAAAACTGATTTTACCTCATACGCATATCGTGAGTACTCATCTGTAAGACTTTCTACAACAGCGTTTGTAGTTTCACTATCTACATTCTGTTGACCAAGGTAGGTATAAACTCGCTGTCCTTTCTTCACATTCTGATATACTCCAACAAATTCCAAACAGAATGATGAAGCATTAGCCGTATAGAATAAAATGGGAACATTATATCCAGATTCAGGTATTTCAAATTCGCCGCCAAAGTCACCTGCTGTTACCGGCAGTCTATAACCCTTTTCATTAATCCATACGATAAGTGTATCATCATAAGTTACCTGACCCATCAGTCCTAAAATAAAACTGTCAGAGTTATCAAGGGTCAGGGGTGGAGTCTGGATGTAATAAAGATCATAAGGAGAATCGATTGCACCCAATCCTTCTACAAAAATCATATTCCCTTTTCCTACCCAGCCAGGAAGGTTAGTGTAAGCATCAAGGCTACAGGGAGTATAGTTATCCAATGGCTCTGCGTCTTCAAAAGAAGTACCCCATGTAACGTCACTTGTTATTTTAGAGAAATCCTCCTCTAAAATCGTATACTCGGTTATGTCTTCCTCAGCCTCATAGACTCCATAATTAATCAACTCGTACCCTGTTGCTTTAGGAGCATTCATCCAGTTTGCAACGTATGAAGTTGATGTGATGTCAGATGCAGGCAGCAATTCAGGAGCTGCTACACCGAATGCATGTTCAGTTGAGGGTTCAGAATAAATTCCTTGATAGAATGAACAAATACTATAATAGTATTCGCTGTTAGGATCAAGGTCGGTGAAAGTATACGAAGTATTGAGGCCGCTAACTGATACATGATTATTAAGGGTGATAACCGATTCCAGTTTAGCTGGTCGGCCGGTTTCAAATTCAAAATCATCGAACACTATGTAAGTACCATCGGCCAGGCCGTCAACCTCTATCTTAAGACCGTAATAGTTATTATTGAAACTTGGGAAAAGTTCTCCACCGAAGTCAAAATACCATGGGTCATAGAACCAACCAGCAGGAGCTGAAGAGAGCTTCGCCCATCCATCTTCTGTACGCAGAGAGAAAGTAACACTACCAGTAATGCTATAGATATCAAAATCCTCAGGCACAACAAGACGACCAAACATCTTAAACCACTTATATTTTGCAAAGTTATAAGGAGTTTCAACATAATCGCCGTTATTCATTATAAGCCCCTTGGTCTCATTGTTGCCTTCGCCCGATAAAATTCTATCAGATGAGAAATTATTAATCGTCCAACCTTCAGGCACCTGAGTTATATTCTCAAAGTCTTCGTTATAGTCTATAGAAGTCTCATCACTTGTGTAGACTTTCTTGCTGAGAGTCATATAATAATATGAAGCTAATCTCACTGGTTCCCAATTGGCAGTAAAGCTCGTCGAGGTGAAATCAGTTATCGGTTTCAATACAGGAGAAGCAATGAAATCATCAGCTGATTTAATTTCGATATCATCAATTATGACTGAACCATAACAGTTGAATTGAATGAACCCGTCATTGTCTGCCGATAAATTCTTACACGTTACCTGAGCATATTTCCAGTCCTCTTGTCCTGGGTACACGTTACATGGATAAACAGGTAAATCACAATTAGCAAGCTGCGGATGATCTATACCACCCTTTAGCACGTCAACAATTACTTGTGAATGTTTGTCATAACCCGGAGCAATACGGTAACGGAAAGATATAGTTAGGTTACCGGAATAATCTCCTAAAGGTGTATTAAGTGGAGCGCCGGTAGTAACGTTAACTTCTTTCATCAGTATTGCACCACCTGCAGAAAATCCATTGCTACCAGTCCAACCTGGCTGCTGTGTATATTTAGGGTCAATGTTTCTTCCAGGCTCACCATAGTAATAGCAAAGACGTTCGTCACTCGGTTCCTGAATTGAACCTTCGGTGAGATTAGAAAAGTCCTCGTCAATGAGAATTGTCCATGTCATGCCAGCGGCATCACGTTTTACCCTACGTGGTGTATCTATTGGCTTTTGAGCTTGGGTTGAGTTGCCCGACCCAAGGGGAGCCACAGTTACACAAGGATTGTTTGTAATGTCTGACTTATTAGACAGTGATAAGTGACCTCTCTCCGGAGTGGCGCCGGAGGCGATTGATGCAACTATCCCGATTAGCAGGAGGCTGCCGGTTCGTTTGATAAAATCTTTCATCCGCATTAAGTATTTGGAAAAACTTGATGCGCAAATTTAGTTAACGAATCCTTATTATTTCTAATAATTAAAAGGCAACTATGAGCTATTTTATCAAACAGCCCATAGTTACCCTGTTTTTACCTATCATTTTGCTTTTCTTGATAAGCTTTTACAAAAGCTGATGGACTCAACCCCGTTTCTTTCTTGAATGCAAGTCCAAAATTTCTTCTTGATAAGAACCCTACACTTTGACCAATGGCCTCTATGGTCTGACCTCCGTAAGTAGCTGAATCCTCAAAACGCCGACACGCTTCAAGTATTCTATATGAATTTAACAGAGTCTTAAAGTTTGTACCCCCGGTTTCATTTATTGCTTGCGAGAGATAGGAGCGGTTAATATCTAAAATTTCCCCAAGCTGATCTAATGTAAAATCCGGGGAGTATATCTCTTCTGAAGAGCTTAGAAAATTTTTAACTCTGCTCATGATTTCCAATTTCCCTTCTTCAGAAAGAGTACTGTGTTTATATTTAGTTTCTTTCTCTGTAGTGTCTGTAGGCAGTTCCTTCACAGGGGGCAGTAAATCAACGACGGCTTTGGCAGATTCCTCATTCCGCTTGACAAGAGATTCCTGTAAGCGGTCATATAGTTCAAGATTCCGCTTACGAAGACGTTTGGTATGTATAATAATTATGACGAGTACTATACCTACCACTAAAAGTGACCACAAAGTGACAGAAAGAATTCTTCGCTGGTTTTTCTTTTGCGATGACAAACGTGCTACTTCTTCATTCTTGGTATTGAGTTCTTCAAGAAAATGTAGATTCTTTACATCCTTGATTTTTGATGCTCTGACGAGAGAATCTTTGAAGTCGAAATATTTAAGACGATATTCATTGGCTTTCTCCACATTTTCCTGAGCTTTATACACGTCTACCAACATGTCGTATGAGATGGAGACTATATCCCTAAAACCATATTTCTCCGCTTGCTTCAAAGTTTCAAGATACAATTTTTCACTATCTTGCAAACTTCCATTCTTACATGAGTTAAGAGCAAGAGCCAAGAGCACGATTGTTTCATCTTTATGTGGGACTGCGTTCTTGTCTTGATAAGTAAGGCTCTCCTTAAGATATTTTTCAGCTTTTTCCCCTTCTCCATTACTTACTGCAAGAAGTCCAGTTATAAAAGCTTTTATGTGCATCCAACGCTCAGAGTTATCTCTGTTGTTCAGATTAAGAAAGTCGTTAAGGATATTGCTTACAGAATCATTGTTTTCTTTTAGAAAAGATACTACAGCAAGATTTGAAATTGAGGTGAGAAGCGAAGTAGTATATCCTACTTTTTTAGAAAGACGGTAAGCATTACAATACATCTTAATAGCCTCATCAAGCATGGATTGATCATCGACCATCTGATGATAAGTGCCATAGAGCGAGCCTAAATTCACATAACACGTTATCATAAGACTACTGTCATTCTCTTCTTGGGCAACTTTTAGAGCCTGTGAAAAATCATCAAAGGCATGATGAAAATCGTAAAAATATGCTGAAAACATATATCCTACGTTCATTATAGCTGAGGCACATTGCAGCCGCTCTGTTCTCGAAGTAGCCTCAGACAGACGGTTTGCTATGACCGTATAGCATACCAAAGCGCTGTCTGGCATATCTTTATCAAGGAAGATATTGGCTTTTTCCTTTAACTGTAATGAGGGTATGTTTCTCCATTTATCATAGTCTTTTGATACTGATGCCCTGACATTGGCAAAAGATGTAAAAGTGGTATGAAAGAGACATATTATTGTTATTAGTACGGAATACAGAGAATGCAATATAGTCGAACCGCTGACGGAATATTTCCTTTGACGAAAACCGTTCATGTACGTTTCATTTATTATTATTTTGGGCAAAATTACGAAATAAAGTTATAACAGCAAACCTCAAATAATATTTCAGATACTTTTAGAGACAAGTGACTTCCATTTTAATAAAACTCATTATTTTTGGCTGCTTAAGCCCTGGTGTACCTCAAAATAATTGCGTTTATATATGTTCATTAATTTCTAAGAGCTAATTATAATTTGAACTATAGCAGTGCAAACACACGTTATAGGGAAGTAAACACAATCCAAATTAACATGACAAAGAAAGAATATACTCGTCTTAATACCGAATGGTTAGAAAAGAAGGCTACCGAAGCGGACGTACATAAAGCAGCCCAAGGTGTATTTTACAAAATCTTGGCTTCAGGCGATAGTACAAAACTTTCGCCGCGTTCTAACAGTGTGGTGACAGTACATTATACTGGCAAAACTATTGATGGTCATGTATTCGATTCCTCGCGCGACGACGCAGTGCCACCTGCTTTTCGTCTACGCGACTTAATCACCGGCTGGATAGATGCCTTACAGCTCATGTACCCTGGCGACCGCTGGGAAATTTATATCTCTGCGGATAAAGCATACGGCAAACAGAGTCAACCGGATATTCCTGGTGGTTCTACCCTAATATTCGATATCGAGCTTATATCAGTAGCCTAATGTGCTTACTCTAACCTACCTACTCACTGGTTGAATCATGCTATATTTCAATTGTGACTATATGACCGGTGCCCACCCGGAGGTACTTAAAACTCTTTGCGAAACCAACTTGTTGCATACCGAAGGTTACGGTAACGATCCATTTACTTCGAAAGCAAGAAGAATCATTCTGGCAGCTTGCGAGCTTGAAAAGGGAGCAGTTTATTTTCTTCAGGGAGGTACACAAACCAACAAGATTGTTATTGATCGCCTACTTTCAAGAAACGATGGAGTGTTATGCTGTGAGTCGGCTCACATAAATGTCCATGAGTCAGGAGCGATAGAAGCAGACGGGCATAAAGTAATTTCTTTACTCGGCAATAACGGTAAAATGAGTGCTGAAAGTATACGGAATTATATCAAAGATTTCTATCGTGATGACACATATATTCACATGGTACGCCCGGCTATGGTTTATATTTCCCATCCTACTGAATTTGGCACACTCTACACTCTCAAAGAACTGACAGAAATCTCTGAAGTCTGCCGTGAAGCCAATATTCCACTATTTATTGATGGGGCACGCCTTGCATACGGATTGGCAGCTGACGGAACAGACATAACCCTGAAAGATATAGCTCGGCTTTCTGATGTATTTTATATCGGCGGCACAAAATGTGGCGCACTCTTCGGAGAGGCAGTAGTTTCTCGGAGTCCGGAACTTCTGCCTCGTTTTGACTCCCTTATGAAGCTTCACGGCGGACTACTGGCAAAGGGACGACTTGTACCACTACAGTTCATAACACTATTTTCTGATGACTTATATCTACGCATCGGCCATCATGCTGATAGGCTGGCAATGAAGCTAAAACACGGATTTTTACAGAAGGGCTATCGCACATTTATTGATTCTCCGACTAATCAGCAGTTTTTCGTTATGCCAAACGAAAAAATAGATTCAATCAAAGACGAAGTAGGAATGAGTCTTTGGGGTCCACGTGGCGAAACTGAATCAGTAGTACGATTTGTGACCGACTGGTCAACGACAGAAGAAGATGTAGACAATCTTCTATCTCTTATATAATTCATTACTTGTCAAAACAGTAAAGACCCACAGCCGTAATTTCTTGGCTGTGGGTCTTTACTGTTTTGACAAGTATCATTTCTTTATGATAAGTTCTTCAAGCGGACGTTTTGGCACATGATGTACACCATCAGCTGTACGATAATACTTGAAGTCAGCATTATCATCGCCTGACATATCCTCGATTCTAACTTCTTCAGCAGGATAGCCCAGAGCCAATACATAGCGAGGTACATATCTTTCGTCAAGCTTTAACACTTCTGCCAGTTTGACATGGTTAAAAGCTTTGATTATACAGCCGGCTAAACCGAGAGTATGCATACCGAGAGTTATTGCCTCTAACTGCAAACCGTCATCACAAAGACAGTCCTTGCCATATTTCGTGTCAAGACACTGCACAAGGTAGGCTACTGGACGCTCTCCGACTTCCGGTCCGTCCCAGTCAGCAAAATAGCCTGCCCATTTCAGCAGGGGGAATACCTCAGCTCGTTCTGCATCGTCAGTAACAATTACATAACGTAATGGCTGAGCATTTCTACCGGAAGGACAATAGCGTACCAAGTCGACAAGCTCCTCAAGAGTGGAGACAGGTACTTTCTTATCCTCCTGAAAACGACGTACTGTACGATTAGAAATGACCAGTCTGCGAAAACTATCAAAATCCATAATATCTATATTTAGGCATATAAGAAAGTAGCTCTTAAAAATTAAACGATATAAACTTTTAAGAGCTACTTTCTTATATAACACCAGAAGTTACCTAAATTGTTATACGAAATTACTTAAATTCCGTAGTATTAGAGTACAACTTTAGATGTACGCACACTACCATCTGAGAGACGTGTCACGCGTACAAAGACACCATCAGCAGGATTCAGACAACGCAGACCATTCATATCATAATACTCTACGCCTGTTACTTCAGCCGAAGCACCTATACCCTCTACTGAAGCACCATAGATATAACCGGTCTTGGCCGCATTTACAATAGCACCTGTCTTCGCATCAAGCAACAGTACTACAGCACGAAGCTTCGACTTCTCCTGTATTACCGGAGTACCGTAGATATTTGGTGCTTCACTGATAGCATTAAAGGTATATTCATGCACAAACGGTATATCCATCTCAATACCGTCCAGACTACCTTCAATTCCACGCATGTTTGAAGTCATGACAACAACATCGTCAAAATGTAGTCCGGCAACGTATGCTTCGCCTTCGACAAACTGTTTCATCTCAGGAATATAGTTTTCTGCACCGCCATACTTACCATTAGCGTAATAATTAGACTGCATCCAACTCTTAGTATCACCATACATATCATCTTCTACCAGATAGTAGGCAAGTGTATATGTATTCTGGGGAACTTCGATAAAGGTAGTGGTAGCACTGACCTTTATATTATCATCACCGTCCCATTCAGCTGTTACATCAATAGCTGCAGGTGCCAGAGCCTCACTACATGACAACCAGACATTTTGAATACCAAAGTTCTCTCCTGAAACTCCGAAATAAGGATCACAGCCTACTGTACGGTCAATGAACGAATAAGGGAAGCCTTCGAATGAGCTGGGATACGAACTGGTAATCGACATCGGGTCCTTATTGTGATAAGCAAGAGCTATAAAATCCTGTGGATAAAGCTCATTCAAAGCTTCCATAGCTGCAAAACCACGCACACAGAAACCACACCATGTACCAGTGTACTCTTCCATGACAGCACGATGCACAGGTACGACTGACAGCACATTTACTATACCTTTGGCAGAAGCCGTCAAATCAGGATTATCAACCCCATTCACTTTTGTAATAGTAACTGTGAAGTCTGTCTGTCCTTGATTGTCAACAGCAGGCATCAGCACATCAAAAGTAGCTTTACTATTGTATTGAGCTGGAATAGGCACATCGAATATTACACTACCTTCGCCTGTCTTATCCTCTATTGTATAGCTGTAATCTACACTGCTGACAGGCTGAGTACCGTGATTAGCGACTATGACTTTCTGTGTGAACTCTTCACCAACCATAGCACGCTCCAATGGTAACTCGCTGATACCTGCGGCATTCTCATAATCAGGTGTCTCAAGGTTGACTGTTAAGCAGCTACAAAGTTGGAAATCAGAAGCAAAATCTACCCATTTACGATAGGTACGCTCCGTGTGCATATAAAGTCCGTCCGGATTACTACCTGCTCCCGTCATGACAGGATACATAGTAGCGTCAGTGAGTTCATCAATATCGAATGAATAACCCACATAAACACCACCGTCGGTAATAACATAAGGTGTTTCAAGCTCAACAGAAGCGATACCGTCAGCACTTACAGTAACCTGAGTCTCCATAATATCGGCTACATTGACACGTTTGTCACCGACTGTCTCAATTTTAAGCTCAGTCGAGAGCCACAGCCTCACATTGGAAATTCCTTCAGTACATACAGGAACTCTGAAACCTTTGATGGTATTACCAGTAAAACCGGGGTCAAACAGACGAATAGCCACATCGTAGCTCTCTGTCTTCTTGGTGCCGAAACGACTTAACTCACCCTCCGCATAAGAGAACTCAATATCAGCGGAGAAGGCGGGAATAGCCGCCGTGAGGCAGCACATTCCCGCTAACGCGAATTTACGTATATCCATTTAAACAGGATTACTTTTTAAATGAGTTTCCTTAAGGACGTACAACCTTCATGACACGTGACGAACCATCATTGCAGCGTATCTTGCAAATGTAGATGCCACCGGCAGGATTCTGTACACGACGACCCTGCAAATCATACCATTCAGCCTCGCCGACTTCATTGAAGTTACCAGCTATACCAACTGGAATATCAGTTACTTCACCAGTTTCTACATTATAAGTCATGATGTCTGATTCGTATACCTTACCCTCATACTCGTGGAAGAGCTGTACACCGACTGTTTCGATACCCTGAGCAAAGATACATACTGTGCGTTTGGCATTATCAACATGGATATCCCAGCTGTCCTTAAAGTCAAAAGGTATATTAGTCATAGGCTCACCTAACATTATATAATCCTCAGGATAGAGAGTTTCTACAAGACCATCTATACGAAGATTATACCACATATTTTCAGAATTGAATATTTCATCAATACTGTTATAGTTGTAAATATTAAATACGATATAGGCATAACCATAGTTCTCATAGTAGTCGAGGAACTCTACAAATTGCGGAGTCATCGGAGTGGGCTGAGTAACAGGCTTGATAGAGGAGAACTTGGGATTCTGGAAGTTAGTCAGTGCATACACACGGTTGAGCGATGTGTTGAAAAGAATGATATCGTTCGGGTCAGTGCAAGCAATCACCTTATTCTCACGGTCATAAGTCATGACCATCGAGTCACGAAGTTCAGGGTCACCGTCGTTCATATAACACATCATCTGGTAGATATACCAAGATACATAGTTGCCTATATAATAACCGGACTCGAATACCACTGTATCGCCCTCGATACGACCATGTATAACGGCTTCAGGGAGCAGAGGTGTAAGATTGGTCATGTAAACATACTCATCATCGAAAGCCACATCAACATAATCTGCCAGACCATTGTGGAAGAATGCCCACTGTTCAGTCTCCAGACCTTCTGGCATAGTAAACATTTCCTGATCGAGACGAGTCCACTCCTGCCAGCAATCGCTATAATAAGCCCATGTACCATCGGCTATAGTAAGACCTACCACCTTAGTAGGATAAGGGTAGGTACCGTCTTCGAGCGGTGTATGATCATAACCAAGGTCAAGATATATCTTATCCCCATCAACTGTATAGTACAGTGTCTGTTGCTCAGTAGGTACAAAATAGCGTTTGCCCTCTTCATCTATCTCTGCCTCCAATATACGAGCATAGAAATCTACTACAATAGGATTACCCTCTTCGTCTTGGCTATTCTCCTGATAGATAATCTGAGGGAGATCTACGCGGATTTTATCCCCTTCACGCTCACCTTTGAAGTAAGCATTATAGGTAAGACCACCAATGGGATTCTTGAGATATACATAGCCATCGTCACCTTCTACAATCTGACCAGCCTGGTCGTCCTGTGCACCGAACAGAAGATACATACCGTAGTACATACTATAGCCTAAACTGTTACGGCTGTAGTTAACCTGCTTTCCTGCGGGAGCCTCAGTGATGATAGGTTCAGCAAGTGCCTCACGAGCAATGACCTTTGCCGGTCCTGAAGTCCTCGTAGCCTCGACAAGAGAGATACCATTAAGTGGTGAAAGACTGAGAGGCTTGTTATCCAAGCCGATGCTCTGTGCATCAGTCAATGTGACTGCACTCATGCTACCGGCCAGCATAACACTTGCCGCGAGCAATGTAAAGTGTTTCATAATTAGAGGTTTATATTATTAATGAATATGAAGAGGGAGCTTTTCAAAAGTATCATTCAATTGATTCAAATGTAATAGACTCAATTCATGATTGAATAGTCATCAATAATTAAAAATGATAGATTACCTCAGCAAAGGTAGTTAAAATTACTTAAGTTAGCAATTTTTATCAATAGATTTTTCCTATTTATTCCTCAATCTTAGTCTTTTCAATGTCTCCGTTGACCCCTCAGTAAGCCTTTTTACCTACTTATGGTTAGAGAGAGGCCTATGTTTTACCTATTCCGTGCGATTGTAGTGCTAATTGCTTAGCAGTAATTTTGCATCCGTTAACACTGACCTGAATATGAACAGATTTTTCTTCTTCATTACACTTCTAAGCCTGCTGTCTATAACTTTTACAGCAGATGGTGAAACACAACAGAACGAACAGACTACTATAATCGAAACCGCGCCGAAACAGCATCGTCTCACTATCGGAGGTTACGGCGAAGTAGCAATGACACGCAATTTTTATAGTGACAGTTACCTGCGTTACACAACTCCAGAGAAATACCGTAACCAACAACACGGACGTTTCGACATTCCTCACATGGTTATATTTTTAGGCTATGACTTCGGTCGCGGTTGGTCAATGGGTTCAGAGATAGAATTTGAGCATGGTGGTACTGAATCTGCTATAGAAATAGAGGAAGAAGAAGCCGGCGAATATGAAAAAGAGATAGAACGCGGTGGTGAGGTAGCTCTCGAACAGTTCTGGATTCAGAAGAAATTTATGCCTCAATTAGCAGTTCGGGCCGGTATGCTGGTAGTGCCTATCGGTCAGACCAATGCTCACCATCTCCCCACAGAGTTTTTTGGAGTGTATCGTCCGGAAGGTGAGAATACAATCATGCCCTGTACATGGCATGAAGTAGGTATAAGTGTAAGTGGCGTAGCTGGAGATTGGGCATACGAGGCTATGCTACTACCCGGACTCGACAGCGACCGATTCGGTTCCAAAGGTTGGATTCACGATGGAGCCGGGTCGCCATACGAATTCAAGATTGCCAATCGATATGCCGGTGCTTTCCGAGTAGACAATACTTCAGTACCGGGTCTCCGTCTGTCAATATCGGGATATATAGGCGACAGTTTCCGTAACACTCTTTATCCTACCGACAACGAGAAAAACAAAGGTATACATGGTACTGTAACAATAGGGTCATTTGATTTCGCTTACAG
>CAYNUE010000023.1:0-27659 GCA_964400325.1 uncultured Sangeribacter sp.
CTGCCTTACAAGCAGAGGGTCTGCGGTTCGAATCCGTAATCGCCCACCGATTAAATTAACAGTGATGATAATGTAATCACTAAAATAACTCTTCGGGCGATTAGCTCAGCTGGTTTAGAGCATCTGCCTTACAAGCAGAGGGTCTGCGGTTCGAATCCGTAATCGCCCACTCCCCGAACTTTAACACATATTCAATTGTCCGTCGGCCCATTCGTGAGAATGGGCCGATGTGTTTTCATATCTTTATCTTTCCAACCACCTCAAGAATATCAGAAAAGCTGTTTAAAAAAGTTATTGACAGGGTGTAGATAACTTTTTCTAAAAAAAATTCTAAAAACTTCCCACATATCACTATCGGAATGATTGAAAATAGCTAACTTTACATCTTAAAAAATAAAAAACGATATGGAACAACAAGCCTACCACGTACCGGCACTGCTGCAAGAAGCTATCGAAGGGCTCGACATAAAGCCTTCAGGCATATACGCCGATGCCACTTTCGGTGGCGGAGGACACTCGCGCGCAATATTGGAACGTCTGGGACCAGACGGCCACCTATACAGCTTTGACCGCGATATGGATGCATGGGCCAACCGTATCGATGACCCGCGTTTCACTTTCGTGCACTCCAACTTCAGATACATGCATAACTTCATGCGCTTCTATGGGGTTAAGCGTTTTGACGGTATACTCGCCGACCTCGGAGTGTCATTTCATCATTTCGACCAAGCCGAACGCGGCTTTTCCTTCCGTGCTGATGCGCCACTTGATATGCGTATGGACCGTAAAAGCTCTGTCACAGCTACCGACATAGTTAACAACTATGACCGAGACCAACTAACGGAAGTTTTGCGTGCCTACACTGATCTGCGGCAAGCCTCACAGATAGCTCGCGCCATAACCGAAGCACGTGCTACGGCGCCTATCGACACTACTACACGTCTGGCCGAAAGCGTAGCACGAACCCTCAATCCACGACAGGAAAAGAAAGATCTTGCACAAATATTCCAGGCGCTACGTATCGAGACCAATGGTGAAATGGATGATCTCCGTCACCTACTTGACTCGACACTAACTACCTTACGCCCAGGGGGACGATTGGTAGTACTTACTTATCACTCAATAGAGGATCGTATGGTCAAGAACTTTATGAAAAGCGGTAATACGGACGGAAATGAAGAAAAAGACTTCTTTGGACGTGTCAACACTCCATGGAAAATAATAACCCGTTCGCCTATTACAGCTGATGCCAAAGAAGTTGAAGCCAATCCACGCGCCCGGAGTGCCAAGCTACGTATAGCTGAACTGTTGCCCATTCAGTAACAGCTTCTCTCCTATCATACTCTACTCTCCAACATCCCATCATCAATGAGTAAATCTAAAAAAGACAAAACCACCAAAGCAAAAAAAGCTAATAAACCTATTAAGGACAGCCAACGTAATTCCAACGCGATGCCTCATGTCAACGCTATAACCTCATGGTTTAACGATTTACGTTATGGGCAGTCATTGTCAGTCGAATTCTTTACCAGACATGCATGGGTACTGATAATTTTCATAGTTACTATGCTGGCACTGATAGGACTACGTTATAAGACAAAAAGCAAAATGGCTGAAATCAAGACTCTCACCATCGAGCTTGACAGAGCAGAAAGCACAAAGCTACAGGAAAAGTCACGCTACATGTCTCTCATACGCGAGACGGAAATGAAACGTCTCGTTGACAAACGACACCTTAGCCTCGACTTTCAGGAATGTCCACCCTACGAACTTGTAGTTGACCGGGAATAAACATAAATCCATAACATTTCACTTACATTATGGCAGCTACAAAAAATAATAAGACCAACAAAAACCATATACTTTTCCGTTATGGGCTTATTACTATAGTCTTCATACTTTTTGCACTGACTATAGCATGGAAACTGGTGACAGCAACCATCATAGAAGCTCCAGCATGGAATGAGCGAGCCCACAAGGAGCTTTCGGTGGTGACAACCATAGCACCAGAACGTGGAAATATTCTTGCCAGCAACGGTAATATTCTTGCCTGTAACCTGACCGTACATGACATCAAGATTGACCTTCGTCATGATAAAATAAAGAAACTAAGCGTAATCCCATGGGCTTCGATTGATAGTTTGGCCGATAGTCTCGACACTTACTATCCACGTGTAGCCGACCTCCGTAAAGATCGTGCCACGTACGAAAAATACTCATGGCACACCCGTTTCCGTGAGGAATTTGCCAAAGACCCGGAGAAACGTAATCGTGCTCTGAATTTGGCACGTAAGAAGACTATTGATGACTTCAACCGTATCAAGACATTTCCTTTCCTCAAAGATTTCAAAGGTCGCGGCAGTCGATGTCCCGTATATAAAGAGGATCGTAACATACGAATCTATCCTTATGGACGTATGGCTTCACGAAGTATAGGACGTGTTAACGAGACAGCCGAATCACGAGAAATACATGGTTACTCAGGTCTGGAAGCAGCGCTTGACACATTGCTGTATGGCCGTCCAGGACAGGCTAAACGTGTAGCACTTAACAGTGGTTTCTCCAATTGGGTAGCCAAACCTGCTGTCCGAGGCTTTGACATACACACCACAATAGACATTGACTTACAGGACATGCTTGAAGAGGAACTCCTCAGCGTGTGCAGAGAGTCAGGAGCTGAATGGGGTACCGCCATACTTATGGAGGTTGCCACAGGTGAAATCAAGGCCATATCAAATGTCGAGGCTCTTGGCAACGGTGTATATGGAGAGGCATTGAACCGAGCTGTACTACCATTTGAACCAGGGTCAGTAATGAAGCCTATCTCTCTTATGATTGCTTTTGAAGATGGCTTGGTACATTCGGTTGAGGAACGTGTCGACTGTAGCCCTTTCCAACGTACTACAGACCCTCATGCTCCAAGCGTCAAGACCATGAAACAAGTCATAGAAATGTCTTCAAATACTGGTATAGCCCGTGTGATATTCCGACGTTATGCTCAGAAACCTGAGACATTTCACGACCGTCTGGCCTCGATAGGTTTCTTTGAACCAATGAATACAGGTATCGCTGGTGAATGTGTACCACGTGTACGTCGGTTGGTAGACCATGACGCTCATGGTAATAATATCACGCTGACTTCGCGTCACCTTGACCTTGCACGTCAGGCATACGGATACAACACCGAGATACCACCCCTCTATACACTCTCTTACTATAATGCCATAGCTAACGGAGGTAAGTATGTGCGTCCACACCTTGTACGCTCACTTACCGATGAGAACGGACGCGACTCAGTAATGCCCATCACTTACATACGTGACAGTGTGTGTAGCCGTGCTACAGCCAACAAAGTAAAACAGTGCTTACACGAAGTAGTATGGGGTGAACACGGTACAGCGCGTATGGTACGCGACGACCGTGTGAAAGTCGTAGGCAAGACCGGTACAGCTTATCCTGTACGTAGTGATGGTCGAGGTTATGACACCAGCCACCGCCGTTATGCGTTTGCCGGATTCTTCCCTTATGACACCCCACGTTACAGCTGTATGGCTCTTGTTCTGGCACCCGGTGGTACAAGCGCCAACCGCACTTCGGGCCAGGTAGTAAAGAACATGGCGGTAAAGATGTATTCACGTGGGTTACTCAATATACCCTCGACCTACACACAGACTCCAAGTTCGACAATACCTGTACTGGCAGCCTCTGAACAATATGACAGTAAGGCGCTTACAAGTGCTCTTGGACTCAAAAGCGTGCGCAAAGTAAAATCACCCCTACCTGCTCAAAGTGGTCAGGTACCAGATGTGGTAGGTTTCGATGCTCCTTCGGCCGTAAGTGTACTCGAAAGAGCCGGACTCAACGTGCAACTACGAGGCAGCGGCCGTGTCGTATCACAGCAACCGGCAGCTGGTACACCACTGACACGAGACGGAAAAATAACACTCTTTCTACGTCTCTAAATTGTATAGTGCCTCTCACCTCTACGCTGATTACCATATCAGCAGATACAAAAAGACATAAATACAACAACTATATATGACCCTGAAACTATCAAATCTGCTCCGCGAAATAGATGTGCTGGAGATTATAGGAGATACTGATAAGAACATAGTAAGCCTTGAGAGCGACTCACGTAAGGCTGTCAAAGAAGGCATGTTCGTTGCCGTACGCGGTGTCACTACCGATGGCCATAAGTACATACCTGTTGTTGCCAGCACACATGTTGGTGCCATAGTATGCGAAGAGATGCCCTCAGTATACGAACAGGGTATCACCTATATAAGAGTTGCCGATTCAGCCAAAGCTCTCGGCGAGCTGGCTTCAATATGGTATGGACACCCCTCGGCACACCTCAAACTCGTAGGTGTAACAGGTACCAATGGCAAGACAACCACGGCCACTCTGCTCTATGAGATGGCTCGCCTCGAAGGCTACAAAGCCGGTCTGCTATCGACAGTATGTAACTATATAGAAGGCAGAGCTATACCCACTACCCATACTACGCCTGACCCATTGACACTTAATGCATTATTAGCAGAAATGGTAGAGTGTGGATGTGACTATGCCTTTATGGAGGTCTCAAGTCATGCCGCCCAACAGCACCGTATAGCCGGTCTAAAATTTACAGGCGCCGTGTTCTCCAATCTGACACGAGACCACCTCGACTATCACGGTACTGTCACCAATTACATGAATGCCAAAAAAATGTTCTTTGACATGCTGCCTTCAGATGCCTTCGCACTCGTCAATGCAGATGACAAAGCCGGAAGCTACATGACACAGAACACCCGGGCAAAAGTTTATACATATTCATTGCGTGGAGATGCTGACTTTAAAGGACGTATACTTGAGATGCGTCTTGACGGTACACTTCTCTCACTTAACGGACACGAAGTTGAGGTGCAGTTTACAGGCCGATTCAACGCTTATAATCTGACTGCTGTATACGGGGCAGCCATACTCACAGGATTTAATCCTGAGGAGGTATTGGTCAATATGAGCCGTCTCGTACCTGTAGCTGGACGCTTCCAGACCATGCGTTCACCTCAGGGTGTAACCGCCATAGTCGATTACGCCCATACGCCCGATGCTCTTGTTAATGTTCTCGACACCATACGCAAGATAGTAGGTGCTGAAGGTCATATCATCACAGTAGTAGGTGCTGGTGGTAACCGTGACCATGGCAAACGTCCAATGATGGCTCGTGAAGCAGCCTGTCGTTCCGATTTTCTCATACTCACCTCCGACAATCCACGTGATGAAGACCCTGACGCTATCATAGCTGACATGCGTGGAGGTCTGAGTCGTGAGGAGCTGAGCCGCACCATCTGTATCACCGACCGTGCAGAAGCTATACGCCAGGCTATTCGACAAAGCAAACCGGGCGACGTAGTACTCGTAGCTGGAAAGGGTCATGAGACATATCAAGAAATAAAAGGTGTACGTCACCACTTTGACGACCGTGAAGTCATAGCTGAAGCTTTCTGAAAAAGAAAAACAGATCTAACGCGATATGTTGTATTCATTAGTACAATATCTATTAGAAACAGACTTTCCGGGACGGCATCTTCTTACCTATATCACCTTCCGTACCGGCATCGCCTTTACGCTTGCACTGCTCATAGCACTAATAGCCGGTCGTTCGGTTATTGACCGCCTACAGCGTATGCAGGTTGGTGAAGTAGTACGCAACCTGGGGCTCGAAGGACAGATGAAAAAGACAGGTACACCCACTATGGGCGGTGTGATTATAATAATGTCCACCATTATTCCCTGTCTGTTACTTGGCAACTTAACTAACATCTACATGTTATTGTTGCTCGTAGCCACACTGTGGATGGGTGCCATAGGTTTTATTGACGATTACCGTAAACTGAAGTACCACAACAAAGACGGTCTGCCTGGCAAATATAAGGTAATAGGTCAAGTAGGTCTCGGTCTGATTGTAGGACTGACCATGTGGTTATCACCACAGATAGTGATGAGTACAAGTCCTTCGACTGTAGTACAGCATACTTCAATGGTAAGTTACGGTGACGAAACCCACGAAACTACCGAACAAATAACGACCGTACCGACCATGCCGGTCAAAAGTCCGCAGACAACGATACCGTTCGTAAAAGACCATAATTTCAACTACGAATGGCTTACCTCATGGCTACCGAATCCTAAAACGGCCGCTACGGCAGGGTGGATAGTCTTTGTCATAGTAGTGATAATAGCTGTGACAGGAGTCAGCAACGGAGCTAATCTCACAGACGGTCTCGACGGTCTGTGTGCAGGCACCTCAGCTATCATAGCCGTGGCGTTAGCTATAATGGCTTATCTTGGCGGTAATGTAATATACTCCGGCTATCTGGATATAATGTATATACCCGGTTCTGAAGAAATGGTAGTTTACGCAGGTGCCTTCATCGGAGCATTGGTAGGTTTTCTATGGTATAATGCATTTCCTGCCCAAGTATTCATGGGTGACACCGGCAGTCTGACAATAGGAGGTATTTTAGCTGTGTTTGCTATTTTAATACGTAAAGAACTCCTCATACCTCTGTTGTGTCTGATTTTCTTCATCGAAGACATTTCAGTCATCATGCAGGTATCTTATTTCAAATATACCCGCAAACGTTATGGCACAGGAAAACGTGTATTCAAGATGACACCGCTCCACCACCATTTCCAAAAGGCTGGTGATGCTTCTATTGAGTCGCTGATAAAATTTCCAGCACGACCAATACCAGAATCCAAGATAGTGACACGCTTCTGGATTTTAGGTATGTTGTTAGCAGCATTGACTTTCGTAACGCTTAAGATAAGATAAGGTTTTTCAGTTTTCAGAGCGCCCGGAGACTTGTAGGACCGGACAACTCGGAATTTAGTTTTATTCTGATATGAACGATAATACATACAGCAGTGCGGAATGTATGGCCGCAGCTGAGAGAATATACAACAATAGCAAAATGGCCGCTCGTAACGGAGCGGCTGAACCGAAACGTCTCGTAGTACTCGGTGGCGGAGAAAGCGGTGCCGGAGCAGCCGTACTCGGCAAGACAAAGGGTATGGAAGTATGGTTGAGCGACATGGGTTATATCGCAGATGAACACAAGGCCACTCTAAAGCAATATGACATACCTTTTGAAGAAGGCACACATACAGAAGAGAAAATACTGAATGCCGATATGGTTATCAAAAGCCCCGGTATTCCACCTACAGCTCCTATAATACGCAAGATAGCCGAAAAGGGTATCCCTATTGTTTCTGAAATAGAGTTCGCCGGCCGATATACCGATGC
Organism: uncultured Sangeribacter sp.; assembly: GCA_964400325.1. GTDB lineage: Bacteria > Bacteroidota > Bacteroidia > Bacteroidales > Muribaculaceae > Lepagella. The sequence continues at coordinate 7,292 of CAYNUE010000023.1, forward strand.
CAAAATGGTCTGTATCACTGGTTCAAATGGCAAGACCACTACTACTCTCCTCATCTATCATATATTAAAAAAAGGAGGCCTGAATGTTGGTCTGGCGGGAAATGTCGGTAAAAGTCTCGCCCTACAGGTAGCCGTTGACCCACATGATGTATATGTCGTAGAACTGTCAAGCTTCCAGCTTGAGAATATGTACGATTTTAAAGCCCACATAGCAGTCTTGCTCAACATAACCCCAGACCATCTTGATCGTTATGATCACAGTATGGAGAAATATGCTGGAGCAAAATACCGCATACTGCGCAACCAGACAGCCGGAGACTCTTTTATCTATTGGCTTGACGACCCTATTGTGAGTCGTCAGGTACGACAGGCACAAATAGAAGCACTTTGTCTCCCATTCAGTGAACACCATCACGAAGGCTGTGCAGCATGGCTTGAAGAAGGCATAGTACACTTCACTACTCCCGAAGAGATATGGGAAATTCCACGTGATCGTATTTCACTACCTGGATTGCATAATCTATACAATTCAATGGCAGCAGGTCTATCAGCTTCTATGCTTAGAATACGGAAAGAAAAGATACGTGAGGCCCTCGAAGATTTCGAGGCTGTCGAACATCGTCTTGAGCATGTGGCTACTGTAGACGGTGTCACTTATATAAATGACTCCAAAGCCACGAATGTCAATTCGACATGGTATGCCCTCGAAAGCATGACTACTCCCACCATACTGATACTTGGTGGAAAAGATAAAGGCAATGACTACACTGAAATAGAACAGCTTGTAAGCGAAAAGGTAAAGGCCATAGTCTGCATGGGCGCTGACAACACTAAGATTTTGGACTTCTTTGGCTCTAAAGTCAGCAATATAGCCGACACACATTCTATTGAAGAAGCTGTAACGGCTGCACACAAATTTGCCGAAGAAGGCGATACAGTACTGCTTTCTCCCTGCTGCGCAAGTTTTGACCTGTTCAAAAGCTACGAAGACCGTGGACGCCGTTTCAAAGCAGAAGTCAGAAAGTTATTGTAACTTCTGAATCCATAATACATCTAAAATCTCTCATCAATCTCTCATCAATAAATGCCAGTAACCAAAACACCAGCAGCTGAAAAGCTGATAATCAACGAGACGGTAGACGGTAGAAAAATAACTTCTCCTGATTCTGAGTCAAAGTCTCCTCGTAATGAAGGTAATAAAAAGACACGTCTTAAATCTGACCCTTATCTGTGGGGCATCTATCTGATGCTCCTGATGGTAGGTATAGTTGAGTTGTTCAGTGCCTCAAGTTCTGAGGTCACTTCTTCAAACGTCTATAACCCACTTATACGTCATGCCATCTTTTTGGGTATAGGTTTTATCATTGTACTCGGCCTACAACGTATACACTACGGCTACATAAGCCGTTTCGCCTGGCTCTTTGCCATCTTATCGTTGGGTCTTCTGATACTATCTTCAGTAATAGGTATAAATATCAACGGTGCCCAACGTGCTTTACGAATAGCAGGTTTTACCATACAGCCTGCTGAAATGGTAAAATTGGCTGTCGTGGTAATACTGGCTACAATATTGGGACGTCACCAACGTCCTGGCGATGTAGCCACGGCCGGTGTAGTACAGGTAGCTCTCGTAGTGATAGTATTTAGCGGCCTTACATGGCGTAATGGTCTGACTAACATGCTACTTATTATGGGTGTTAGTATTAGTATGTTCCTTATAGGAGGTATCAAGTGGAAAAAACTTCTCGTAGTCTTGGGGGTCTATGCGCTGCTCGGTGCATGTCTTGTAGGATTCAAATACCTTGCACCTGACAATAACGAATTCGATAATCTCCAAGCTGGCGGAGCGGCTACAGAACAGGTTAAGGTAGACCGTACCGGGACACAGAAAGGGCGACTGGCCCGTTATTTTGAGGGTACAAGTCCAGATGACCCTATCGATGACCTCAACAGACAGGTAATATTCTCCAAATTTGCTCAGGCACACGGAGGAATTCTTGGACGTGGTCCCGGTAACTCGCGTGAGACAGCACGTCTGCCACTGGCTTTCTCTGACTACATATATTCCATTATTGTCGAAGACACTGGTCTTGTAGGCGGCATTCTTCTCATGGTCACATACCTGCTGTTACTCGGACGAGCCGGACGTATTGCCTATCGATGTTCCAGGGCTTTCCCAGCGTTCCTGATACTTGGGTGCGCTGTGCTCATAGTCTTTCAGGCTCTTGTACACATGGCTATAGTCACAGCTCTGTTCCCGGTATCAGGACAGCCACTGCCGCTAATTTCCAAGGGTGGTACATCAGTACTGGTCATGTCAGCGGCAATAGGTATCATGCTATCTGTAAGCCGGTATGCTGTACGTAGCGGCGATAAGAAACACATGAATGCAGAAGCTCATGTACTGCCAGCTGACCTACATGCAGCCAACGCCACTGGTTATACACGTACAGAATAACAATCAGTAACAAGCAACTTCAAATAAATATATGACACAACCAAACACCCGTAAACCGGGACGCCTGCGCGTACTTATAAGCGGAGGAGGCACTGGAGGCCACATCTTCCCAGCGCTATCAATAGCTAATATACTCAAAGAGCGTTATGGTGCCGAAATACTCTTTGTAGGCGCCGAAGACCGCATGGAAATGGAACGGGTGCCAGCAGCCGGATATAAGATAATAGGTCTTCCGGTAGCTGGATTTGACCGTAAACATCTATGGCGTAACTTCGGTGTACTGTGGAAACTGTGGCGTAGCATAAGTCGTGCACGCCGAATAGTCCGCGATTTCAAACCCGATATAGCTATAGGTGTCGGTGGTTATGCTTCAGGCCCAACCCTCAAAGCTGCACAACGTGCTGGCATACCTACTTTGTTACAGGAACAGAACTCCTATCCAGGAGTCACCAATAAACTACTCGGCAAAAAGGCTGAGGCTATCTGTATGGCTTACGAAGGAGGTGAACGCTTTTTCCCAGCTGACAAAATAATCATTACAGGCAATCCAGTACGTAAAGACCTACTGAAATGCCGATTGACTCCCGGTGAGGCACGCCTGTCGTTTGGTCTGGACCCTGACCGTCCAACCGTACTAATAACCGGGGGCAGCTTGGGTGCACTCACACTCAACGAGACTATGGAGCAACATCTTGGCTCACTCATTGCACATGGGCTGCAAGTAATATGGCAAACTGGAAAAAATTTTGGCAACCGTGGAGTTAAAGCTGCAAAAGGTCTCAAAGTAGTAGTAGTAACAGAATTTCTCAACGATATGGCTACTGCCTACGCAGCTGCTACCTTAGTGGTGTCACGAGCCGGAGCCGGAGCCATCAGCGAACTTGAACTGCTCGGCAAACCTGTCGTGCTCGTTCCTTCGCCCAATGTAGCCGAAGACCATCAGACAAAAAATGCACGTGCTCTATCTGACAAGGGAGCTGCAATTTTAGTACCGGACGATGAATGTAGACACATACTCCCCGGTATACTTGTGTCATTGGCACGCAATAAACAGCGTCTGGAAGCCATGTCGAAGGCTATATCCTCTATGGCACGTCACGACAGCGACAAACTCATAGCCGATGAGGTAAAACGTATCGTGAACTCACATAACCCTGAGGTAAAGTTATGATACACAGTACTGAGAGAAGTCCGGAAGCTATATATTTTGTAGGGGCCGGTGGTATAGGTATGGCTAATTTAGTGCGCTATTACCTTGCTAAAGGAGCTTTAGTGGGCGGCTATGACAGAGCCGACACAGAACTGACACGTGCCTTATGCTCTGAAGGGGCTATGATAGGTCATGTCGACTCGCCTGAGGCCTTACCAAAAGAATTCGACAATCCGCAGAAAACGTTAGTGGTCTATACACCTGCCGTACCAAACGACAGTCCGCTTCTAAGCTACTTCAGAGATAGAGGATTCGAGATAGTGAAACGTGCTGCCCTGTTAGGACGTATTACTCGTAACTCGCGAGCCATCTGTGTGGCAGGGTCACATGGCAAGACTACTACTTCCTCAATGATAGCCAACATATTACGTGATACACCGCAAGGGTGTAACGCCTTTCTCGGTGGGATACTGCGTAATACTGGTAGTAATCTTGTACTCGGCAGTCAGGACAGTTGGTCGGTCATCGAAGCCGATGAATATGACCGTTCATTCCATAATCTCACTCCAACTATAGCCATCATAACTTCTACTGACCCTGATCATCTCGACATATACGGAGATGAAGAAGGTTATCTTGAAGGTTTCGCACATTTCACAGAGCTTATACGCCCTGGTGGATTACTTCTGCTACATACCGGCCTTAAGCTAAAGCCAAGACTGTCGGAAGGGGTAAAACAGCAGACTTACTCAGCCACTGACACTAATGCTGATTGGCATGCCACTGACATAACATACGCGCCAGGCTCACTGACCTTCACACTTGAAGGGCCCGATGGGATACGTATTGAAGGTCTCAGCCCCGGTGTACCAGTAGCTATCAATATCGATAACGCAGTAGCAGCGGCTGCAGCAGCTCTAACAGCAGGAGCAACCGCCGAAGAAGTACGTCATGGTTTAGCCACATTCAAAGGCGCCAAACGCCGATTTGAAATATGGCTAAACGGTATTGATAATGCCGACGGCCATGTTCTTATCGATGACTATGCCCATAGTCCCGGTGAGGTACAAGCATCAATTGAGTCAGTACGAAGACTTTACCCAGGTCGCCGACTCAGTGTGATATTCCAGCCTCACCTATATTCACGCACCAGAGATTTCGCTGACGAATTTGCAAAAGCGCTTTCTACAGCAGATGAAGTAATGCTCACAGAAATATATCCTGCACGTGAAAAACCCATACCGGGAGTAGACTCAGGAATAATTCTGAAACAAATTAAAAATACTGATTCCACTTTTTGTAAGCGTAATGATTTGCTTGATAAAGTAAAAAATACTAACTTTGAAATCCTAATGACGTTGGGTGCAGCAGATCTTGACGTTCTGCTACCCGACATCAAACGGATTCTTGAGGCCAAGACAGTATAAGTATATGCGCAAGACACTTCTCAAATGGCTGATACTCACTCTGCTATTAATATACGCAGGGTGGGTTGCGGTGTGGGCCGGCGGTGAAGCCGAGCGTCACACCTGTGCCGGTATAGACGTACGTGTCGAAGGCATAGCTCTTGCTGACTCCACTACACAGTCCGGTGTGCTGGCACATTTGGCAGCCTATGAGGGAAAAATTAAAGGTATACCGACATATCGGGTCAATACCCAAGCTATTGAAGATTATCTTAGCAATCTCAGCAACTTTGAGACGGTCGAATGTGTAATAACATCAGACCACCACTTACGCATAGATATCGTACCGATGCAGCCTGAAGTCCGTATATTTGATTCAAAAGGCAGTTATTACATTAACCGAGATGGCAAACGAATCGACTCAAACGCACGCTTCTTTGTCGATGTACCTGTAGTCAAAGGGGATTTTACAGAAACGTTCCCTGCCACTACCGTTCTGCCACTCACACGTTTCATAGCCTCCGACCCCTTCTTGAGTCAGCTTGTGGCTATGATTGAAGCTAAAGACGCCGACAATCTACTGCTGGTACCACGAATACACGGCCACCTAATCAATTTCGGTGACACTACACGTCTGGCTGAAAAACGTGATGCACTGAAAGCTATGTACCGTAAGGTATTGCCCTACAAGGGGTGGGAAACATACGATACAATCTCCGTGCGTTTCCGTGGTCAGGTAGTAGCTACACGACGCGATAAAAAACCGCTGGTACACAGTGCCACTTATATAGAAGAATATGATCCGGAAGAGGCAACTCTACCTACCGAAGAGGATCACAACACTTCTGCACCGAGAGCAACAGGTACCACTCAGCAAGGTAACACAGCAGCTCAGCCGAAAGCAGAAACAGCTGTACAGAATACAGGCAGCACTAAACCTGCCACAAACTCTCCAAACCCTGATACTACTACACCAACCACCACATAAAGCAGCGCCAGATGAACAATGATCGTTACATAGCTGCTATCGAAATAAGCAGCTCTAAAATAATAGGCGCCATCGGCAAGACCCGTGGCAACGGTGACCTCGACATCATAGCTCTGGAACAGGAGAAATGTGTTGAGAGCGTCCGCTACGGTAATATACAAAACCTTGAGGAAACATCTACACGCATAGCGCGTATTATAAGCAAGCTGGAACGTAATGCCGGTATAGCTCCCCGGACAGTGGGACGACTGTTCGTAGGGCTATCAGGACGTTCGATACGCAGCATATCGTCCGAAGCAAGCCTGACGTTGCCTGAAGACACCGAAATAACTGACGAAATAATAATGCGTCTCCGGGAAGAAGCACTCAAAAAAGCTATTGACTCATCGCTTGACGTAGTCGACGCCGTACCCGGACTATTCACTGTTGGCAAGACCGAAACACGTATGCCGAAAGGTCTTGTCGGCAATCGTATTAAAGGCTCATTCGACCTTATAGTCTGTCGCCCCGAACTCAAACGTAATCTCTCACGTACCATAACTGAAAAAGCCGGTATCAAGATTGAACATTTCGTGGTGACTGCTTTAGCTGCCGCACATCTTATACTTAAACCTGAGGAAAAACGCCTCGGCTGCATGTTGGTAGATATGGGTGCCGAGACTACTACGGTCAGCATATACAAAAATGGTGGTCTACGATACTTCGCTACTGTTCCTTTAGGAGGCCGTAACATCACACGTGACCTCACTACCCTCAATCTGCTTGAAGAACGTGCCGAAGAGATAAAGCTTCTACACGGTAATGCCATAGCAATTTCACAAAGTGCAGTACATAATCTTACGGGCCTGAAGGTACAGGATGTAAATAATCTCATGGTAGCCAGAGCCGAAGAGATTGTCGCTAACGTGGTGGAACAAGTGGTCTATGCCGGACTTAAGGATTCTGAACTGTCAGGCGGTATGAAAGTCATAGGTGGCGGCAGCAAACTGTCACGTATGACCGAACTGTTGGCCAACCAAAGTAACCTTAATGTAAGCATAGGACAATTACCCGAATATGTACATATAGAGGACTCAGCACGTAATCCTGGCATTGAGAGCCTCGAGGTAGTAAGCATAGCATACGCTGGTGCAACTCTCTCACAGACAGAATGCCTTGAAGAGCGTACTGAAGAAGCCCATGTAGCAGCTGCAGCAGCTGCACAAGAAGAACCACCAACAGAGAGAGGTCAGCGTGCCGCCGCCCAGGGTTATACACCTCCAGAGAAAGAAAAACCTCGTATCAAACCCCATAAGAGGAGTCTGTTCGAAGGCTTCAAAAAACGAATTACAACCCTATTTTCGCCACCTGAAGACGATGAATCAGACTTACTCGACTAAATACGCGGTGTTTCCGCTTCCTCTTATCCCCAACACCTCGCCCCGGACGCCACACCGTAGCGCACTGCGAGTAACAACTTCTCAATATGGATGAAAACCTCGAAAACATAGGCGATCCCGCAGCATTTGTCAACGACGCTGACCCAGCCATCATCAAGGTGATAGGAGTGGGTGGCGGCGGTGGAAATGCCGTCAACTACATGTTCAGGCAGAACATCCCCAACGTCAACTTTGTGGTGGTCAACACTGACAAACAGGCGTTGGACATGTCTGTCGTACCTCAGCGTGTGATGATAGGATACGAGGTGACAAGAGGTCTCGGAGCAGGTAATAGGCCCGAAGTCGGACGACAGTGTGCCGAGGCTTCTGAGGAGGAACTGCGCAAGTTGTTCGGAGCACCTACGGAAATGGTCTTCATCACGGCAGGAATGGGTGGAGGTACCGGTACTGGTGCAGCCCCGGTTATAGCTCGCATTGCAAGAGAATCCGGTATGCTTACAATTGGTATCGTAACGGTACCTTTCCAATTCGAAGGACAGCGAAAAATTCTTAAGGCTCTCGACGGTGCCAACGAAATGAAAAAGCATGTCGATGCACTTTTGGTAATCAATAACGAAAATCTTATTGACCTCTACGCAGACCTTAACTTCTTCAACGCTTTCGAGAAAGCTGATGACACCTTGGCCAATGCCGCACGTTCAATATCTGAGATTATCTCAGAACGCTGTTATATCAATGTTGACTTCCAGGACGTAAAAACTATTCTTAAGGATAGTGGTACTGCCATTATTTCGACAGCGTACGGCAAAGGAGAACATCGCATCTCTGAAGCTATCAACAATGCCCTGCATTCACCGCTGCTGAAAGCCCACGATATAAACACCTCAAAGCGACTTCTGCTTAAATTTACCTGTTCACGTACATGTAAAAACCCTGTCCGTGCTGAAGAAATCAACGAAATCACACACTTTACTTCCAAGCTGCCGTCAAGTATCGATGTCAAGTGGGGTATAGCCGATGACCCGGCTGTAGGTGAAGATGTCAAGATTACAGTGCTGGCTTCAGGATTTGATGTTACCTTACAGGATGATGAGCCTGTTGGCAGCAGCAGTAGCAGTGAGGGGTCTGGCCGTGAAAAGATAGTTATGACAGCCGACGATGGTCCCACAAAAGAGGCTAAGCCGCAGATGGAAGATGCCGATGCCCGTATAGCCGAAGTTTACGGTCAGTCCAAAATTGTACGTCAGCGTCAGAATACAGCACGACTCAAGTATGCCGTGCTTAAACCCGGACAGTTCGACGATGATGATGTCATATCACGTATCGAGTCCACACCGGCCTTTAATCGTCCACCAAGCTTCAATGCCTCTCTCGAACGTCTTAATCAAGAGCCCGAGATACCTACCTCACAGGGACAGGATACAAGTAGCGGTCAACCGATAACATTTGACTTCGGGGATATTGACGACTGATAACCCTTGTAGACAATAAAGCTGATTCACATACAAAAAAATTACATATCAACCTACACAGCAAAGATGGAGAAGACATTCCCCATGGTCGCCAAGACATTCCAGGGCCTTGAAGATGTCCTGCGCGACGAACTCATCGGCCTGGGTGCGCAAAACGTCGAACTGGGCAATCGTATGGTGTCATTCGAGGGAGACCTTGAATTGATGTACAAGGCCAATATGTGCTGCCGCACGGCCCTACGCATTCTGAAGCCTATTGTCAAATTCATTGCTAATGACCCTGACGAACTTTATGATGCTGTACGCGATCTCGATTGGAGCGAGTTCATGGGACCCGATTCTACTTTTGCCATCGATTCGACGGTCAACAGTGCCGAGTTCACACACTCACGTTTCGTCACTTACCGTGTGAAAGACGGCATCGTTGATCATTTCAATGACAAACTTGGCCGTCGCCCATCAATTCGAGTAAATGGTGCAGATGTGTTGCTTAACGTTCATATTTCAGAGAATCGTGTTACAATTTCACTCGATTCAAGCGGTGAACCTTTGAGCAAACGCGGTTACCGTATCGAACAGACTGAGGCACCCATTAATGAAGTATTAGCTGCCGGTATCATCATGAAGACAGGTTGGCGAGGTGAAAGCGATTTCGTCGATCCAATGTGTGGTTCGGGAACTTTCCTTATCGAAGCCGCCCTGATAGCAGCCAATATAAATCCGGGGGTTTATCGCGAGCATTTCGCATTCGAAAAATGGCCCGATTTTGACAAGGAGCTTTTCGAAGAGATTTATAATGATGACTCGGAAGAACGTGAGTTTGCTTATAAGATTTATGGAGGCGACATAGATCCTGAAGCAGTTACCATAGCACGCAAGAATATTCGCAATGCTCGTGTTGATGATATGGTAGAACTGGTGTGTCAGCCTTTTGCTGATTGGACCGACAATGCAGCTGAGGGTATATTGGTTACTAATCCTCCCTATGGCGAACGACTGCGTCCAGATGATATGACTGGTCTCTTCAAGGGTATAGGCTCTACACTCAAAAATTATTTCAAAGGTTGGCATGCATGGATTCTTGGATACCGTGACGAACACTTTACTGATATAGGCCTAAAACCTACTGTCAAGGTTCCTCTGCTTAACGGCAGTCTCGAATGTTCGCTTAGAGAATATGTACTTTTCGACGGTTCTTACTCAGCATTCCGTAATGAAGGCGGTTCAATAGGCAACAAAGAGAAAGATAATGGCCCACGCAAAGTGCGTCATATAAGTGATGACGAGTGGGAAAAGGAATCAAAGGCATTCAACAAAGCACATGGCAAAGGTGTCGCTCCTAAGCGTGAACAGCGTAAAGATGGCAAACGTCCTGATAAGCGTAACGGATATAACGACAAACGAGCCATACCTACTTCCAGTCCAAAAGGAAGATATGATGATTTCGACGATTTCGATCAAGATATAGCACCACGTCAGTCTTCTTCATCTCGTGATAGCGGCTATCAGCGACGTGACAGCGAACGTCCTTCGTATCCAAAACGTGATGGTGAACGTGGCGGTTACCAGCGACGCGACGGAGAACGTCCTTCGTATCCAAAACGTGATGGAGAACGTGGTGGTTACCAGCGACGCGACGGTGAACGTCCCTCATATCCGAAACGCGACGGTGAACGTGGCGGTTACCAGCGACGCGACGGAGAACGTCCTTCGTATCCAAAACGTGATGGAGAACGTGGTGGTTACCAGCGACGCGACGGTGAACGTCCTTCGTATCCAAAACGCGACGGTGAAAACAGCGCTTCACGACCCGCACGTGAGATAAAGTCACGCGGTCCGCAATTACCTGAAACCTCAGCCACTGTATTTTCTAAAGTACCTATTCGCTCACGCAAACCAATATGGAAGAAATCGGCTGACAAAGATAATGATGACGAATAACATCTGATTTAGCATGATAACATTGGTCCGACACTCGTTCCGGCTGTAAGAATGACGGTGCGTAGGTCGGACCATGTACTAATATAATTATTAATTATAACAGATTTTCATATCCCGGTTTATGCCTCAACGACAACAATTCAAAGATACCCCACTGCTGCTGGTGGCCTTGATTGCCTGTCTGCTGATGAGTCTCGGTGCATGGCTGCGTATCGGTCCATCATCACCGAGCGAAGCCATTCCGGGCATCTGTCTTCCTTCACCGGCTGAGTGGGATATTATCCCCGTATGGTCATGGGCAATAAATACCTTTACAATACTATTCATAACGTTCGGTACTATTCTTTACGGACGCTATTATAATAGTATAAAGGAGACACGCAATGTATTGGCTATTGTATTTCCGGTAATGACAGCCTCTGACCCTTATCTGATGGTAAGTTTTGGCACACCAACACTGTTATGTTTAGCCTCTCTGACGATATGGTGGGTATTAGGAAGTACATTTCGTTCTGAAAATGCCACTCAACAAGTCTTCGTAGTATCGACTATCATATCTTTAGGGTCTATGATACAGTACGCCTTTTTGATACTGATACCGGTTACACTCATCAATCTTATTGCGCTTAAGGTATTCCGCTGGCGTGAATTAGGAGCCTTTTTCATAGGGTTAGGAGCGCCATATTGGGTAGGTATAGGTCTGGGCCTGTTACCTCTTGACAGTTTTCATCTGCCTACGCCACACACCTTGCTACTGGCTAATCTCGCACCAGGCGATATGGTACCGGTGATGATAGGAGCCGGCTTCGCCATGCTGACCGGAATACTCGTAGGTCTCAACAGCACGATGAAACTCTATGCAGGCAACTCTTGTGTACTGGCCCTCAATCTTACCATAGCTGTAACAGGAGCAGGAAGTCTGATAGCTATATTTCTTGACTATACCAATCTTGAAGCCTACCTGACGACTCTTTATCTGACAGTGGCAGTACAGATAGCCAATCTTTTTGGACTCTGGCGTATACCACGTCCACGACTTATACTGTCTCTCTTTGGGCTTCTTTATATTGTACTCTATATTCTTACCATCGCAACATAAACGATAATGTACCGACCGCATATTCTGATTGATGCCGACATACCTTTCATACAAGGACGTCTTGAACCTTTAGCCGATGTAAGATATATCAGCCAAGATGATTTTACACCTGCTCTTGTACGAGACGCTGATGCTCTACTTATACGTACACGTACACGCTGCAACGAGGCTTTGCTCGGCAATAGCCGTGTACGCATGATAGCTACCGCTACAATAGGCACCGACCAAATTGACCTCAACTGGTGTGCTTCACATGGGATAATAGCTCGCAATGCTCCTGGCTGTAACGCTCCCGGGGTGGCACAATATGTGTGGGCTTCGTTATTGCGTCTGGGGGTTAATCCTGCCGACATCAGTATAGGAGTTGTAGGATACGGCAACGTAGGAAGTATAGTAGCTGATTGGGGACGACGTCTCGGAGCCACAGTACGTGTTTGCGACCCACCACGTGCCGAAGCTGGATATACCGATACGCTTTACGAACCTCTGGAAGCTCTCATGGCCGAATGTGATGTTGTGACGTTTCATACACCCCTCACCCACTCAGGCCCACATAGCACATTTCACCTTGCTGACGCAGCAAAATTGAATCTGATGCGTCCTGGCGCAATACTCGTCAATGCCGCACGTGGGCCAGTGGTCAGCAACGAAGCTCTTAAAGAGACTATCCGTACACGCGGCTTGCATACCATAATAGATACATGGGAAGGTGAGCCCAATCTTGACACCGAACTGCTCGAGATGTGCGACATAGGCACATTTCACATAGCCGGTTATTCGCGTGAGGGCAAAGAACGGGCTACACGTATGGTCCTTGAGGCATGTGATGACTTCTTCGGCTGGAACACGGATAAATCAGGTCTCGCAGGTCCACGCCCCAGCAACGAAAATGTCACAGCCGACGCTATCGTAACATCTTTTGAGCCATATCCTGTCATGAAAGCGTTACGTCAGGAACCACAGGCTTTCGAACGTCTACGTAAGGAATATATCTTTAGAGACGAGCCCATATTCCCTGACATCGTTAACAACTGAGGAGAATATGGTAAAGAAAAAGTATTACGTCGTATGGCGCGGACGACACACCGGGGTATTCGATGACTGGAATGATGTACTTGAACAGATTGACGGTTATGAAGGAGCCATGTTCAAGAGCTTCGATTCACCGGAAGCTGCGGCAACTGCTTATCGCAATGCTGCCCGACGCAATGAACAGCAGGAACTTGGCAATCTGCTTGCCTCAGTTTCTCATCCACTGCCTAAAGCTGGACAGCCGGACTACATGACCATTCCAGAAATAGACCTTGACGGCTGGGCTGTAGATGCTTCATGTCTCGGTAATCCTGGCGTCATGGAATATCAGGGGGTAGAACTCAAAACAGGACGTGTGTTATTCAGAGTGGGGCCTTTTGATGATGCGACTAACAATATAGGTGAGTTCTTGGCTATTGTACATGCGCTATCGCTTATGGCGCGCGAAGGTCATTGGCACACCATATATTCTGACTCCGTATCGGGTATGGCATGGGTACGCAACCGTAAAGTCAAGACTCAGCTGGCACCTACACCGCGTAATAAACGTGTATTTGAATTGCTGACTCGTGCTATGGCATGGCTTAATACCCATACCTATCCTTGCCGTATACTCAAATGGCAGACCGAGCTATGGGGCGAAATTCCGGCGGACTTTGGTCGTAAAGGCTCGTCAGCAAAACCGAAACAAAGGTGAGTCACTCTATCTCTTCTCCTGTCAGCCGCGAAGATATACGTAAATCGTTGCTTGATACAGGCGCTGTCGCTGTCGGTTTTGCTGCTGCCGTACCTATAGATTCAGCAGTAGCAGCTGATTACGATAACTGGATTACCTCCGGCTGTAACGCCGGTATGGATTACCTTGCACGTCACGCTCCGTTGCGTCGTGACCCCACAAATGTACTTGAAGGAGCAAAGACAGTCATTTCGACAGCTTTCAGTTATAATCCATCTGTCAGACGTTCAGCACATCTGCCAGTGATAGCCACATACGCTTATGGAGACGATTATCATGATGTGCTACGCCGACGTCTATCACCAGCCATAACCACCTTGCGCGAAGCTCTCGGTGGAGAATGGCGTATCTGTACAGATACAGCCCCATTGCCAGAACGTTACTGGGCCATGCGTGCCGGCATAGGAAGACTTGGTCTCAACGGTTCGATAATAATCGACGGATATGGCAGCCGCATTTTCTTAGCCGAAATACTGACTACGGTAGAGATAATACCCGATGTTCCGTCTACACGCCGATGTATGGAATGTGGCGTCTGCCTCAAAACATGTCCTGGTAAAGCCATCGGACGAAATTGCCATATAGATGCTCGCCGCTGTTTAAGTTACCTTACCATCGAACATAAAGGCGATTTTCCTTCAGATGCCGATGTAGTCCACACACCCAGCGGCCGACATACCCTTTACGGCTGCGACATCTGTATCGAAGTGTGCCCTCACAATCGCAATATTCCCCCTACCGCTATACCAGAATTTGCTCTGCGTCCTGATATAGCCACTCTTACTGCCGAGCAAGCAGTCGTTATGACGCAGTCACAATTCAGCGAGCTATTCCGTGGTTCAGCCATAAAGCGTGCACGCCTTGTCGGGCTGCAGCGTAATGCTACCAACTGTTTTGATACAGAAAATAGCAGCTAAACCAATAAGTACTCTTCCTTCTCCAATCTATATACTATATATATATTATGTGGCTTAGGTATATTATTTCACTTATTTCATGTTGTCTTCTGACGATAGCGTGTGATGATAATAAAGTACACGTAGACCTTGACCGAGTCGACTCCATGTTGGAGGCGGATACACAAGCGGCATCAGCGCTTCTTGACTCGATAAGTCCGCGCACCACTGCCGACAGTGCCCGTCACGCCCTCTACCGGCTGGTGACGATAGGCAAAATGACCGGCAGAGTCGACAACGACAGCTTGCTCGCAATTGTCAGTCATTTTTATGCTGATAACAATTCGATACGTCCCCAACGCGATGCTATGATAGCCGACTTCTATCTGGCCTATTCCATGACAGGTCAAGGAGACAAAAGCCGTGCGCTCAGACTGCTTGAAGGAGCGGAGAGAAAAGCAGAATTGTTATGTGATACTCTTTACCTATCACGTATATATGCGCAGCTTGGTCATCTCTACGCTACGGATTACAATGCTCCTATGTATATAGAGTATTCTGTCAAGGCACTTGATTTGAGCCGTAAAAAGCAATCCTATTTTCTTGTCGACGACATCTTCCGTCTGGCTCACGCCTATGCCTCATCATGGCAGGATTCCATAGCGCTTCCACTCTATAAGGAGGCCCTTGAAATGGCAAGGGCTCAGGAAGACACTGTCCTGATAGGCCGTATTCTTTCTGAATATGCCTTATCAGCATCTTCATACGGCGATAACGATACGGCTCTGCAACTTTGTCGCGAAGCTGACTCCATAGACGGCCTTTCAGCTGAGACAACAGCTCTTTTCGCTTGGCTCCTTAATGAGAAAGGAGAAAAAGCCTTAGCCGATACATATATAAAGCATGCCATACAGGAAAGCGAGATAGAGAAAGAGGAATTTAAATACTCACCTTTGTTTTATTCCTATCTGATAAACAAAAGGAATAATGAACCGGCTAAAGCACTGGACAATCTGGAGAATTATTTTTCGCAGTCCGAAACGATAACGAGACAAAGATTGGAACAACAGACAAGCAGAACACACCTGGAGTATTACAAGGAGTATAATGAAGCTCTACAGTTGCAAGCCAAATTGCGCAGACGTATAGGACTGTTGACTATTGGCCTCGTAGGGATATGTCTCGTTTTCACAGGCTTTTTAATATGGTGGAAATGGAAGAAAAGACGTTATGAACATGCCATGCTCTCATCATCTTTGGATACAGCTCATGCCGAGTTAGACCTGTTGAGAGAGAGGTTGACCGCCTCATTGGAAGAGATAAAGAAGGCTAAGGCTGACAGTGCCGAGTTAGACCTGTTGAGAGAGAGGTTGACTGCCTCATTGGAAGAGATAAAGAAGGCTAAGGCTGACAGTGCCGAGTTAGACCTGTTGAGAGAGAAGCTGACAGCCTCTCTGGAAGAGATGAAGAAAGCCAAGGCTGACAGTGCCGAAGCTGACAATACAGCTACAAATTTAGGCAAAGGTATTGAGTTTTTAGCTTCATTGTCTTCTACAAATCTGGAATTATGCAATACTCTGCTCAAAGAGACCAGTTCCAAGACTACACGCACACAGACTCAGATGGAGCGTAGTTCTGTACAGATAAAGGAGACAGTCGATAAGCTGTTCAGTAGCCAGCATGGTGAAATTCTTTACAGTTGGATTGACAGATCCTGTGAGGGTCTCATCACACATATCCGTGAAGAGTGGCCGAATGTTAGTGATAAAGCTCTTCGGGTCATTGCACTCACTGTTTTAGGGATGTCTAACCCAAGTATCATGATGCTGCTGGGAGGTTCATATCACAGCATTGCACAGTATAAAGTAAGAATTCGAGAAGCACTTCTACGTCCCGAACTGCCCCACTACCCCCTTTACAAGAAATATTTGTGAAAAAAAATAGTATTTTTTTACAAACAAACCTTTAACTTCTCTAATAATCTCCCTTACCAACTATACTTGATACTCAGCATTATACGCCGCGTTAAAAATGCTCATTTTTAACGCGGCGTATAATGCTGAGTATCAAGTACATAATTTTATTGCGTTAAATAAAAAATAGCGAATTTTTCTTGGTTTTCACACAGAACTACTTTACATTTGCGAAAATTTTTAATACAAAAAACTATGACAATTCTACAACCTTTCATCCGAACCCACTCTTGCGTTTGTCTGTCTGTCGGCCTACTAAATGTTGAGCCGCCATAGAAAGTCGCAGATTGGCTACAGACCACAGCTCTCGGCGATATATGATGAGCAGGAGAGCACATTTACGGCTTCAGTAAGAAATAACTGCTTGAGGCTCCATAATAAATAATATAATATTAACTACTCTAAACTTAGCACTTATGAAAAAGATACTATACGGCTTACTGCCAGCCATGTTTGCGGCGTTGATTACAGGCTGCTCTTCGGACACAGCCTCCGACATAGTGCCTGAAAGTCCACAGGTACCTGTGCAGGAGGAACAGGAGGAAAACGGGACTAAAGCACCTCTGGAGCCAGATAACGATATAACAGCACTTTTTTGTAGACAGCGAGCATCCACCGTTGATCTGGTTAAGACTATCATGCAATCTTCAAACGGAACAGAAAATGTAGTATTCTCGCCTTTCAGCATCTATACCGCTATGTCCATGCTGGCAAACGGAACAGATGGGGAGAATCTCAGGGAAATTCTTGAGTTTCTACATATTACCGACCAAAGTGAGGAGTTACGGGGATCCTCTACTCGTTTTCCGCTTTTCCCTCCGACCGGACAGGAAGCTGAGGCCTTGGAATTTCTCAACAGGACCAGTGCAAGACTGATTGACAACATACCGTATCTGGATGAGGCGGTGACATTTAAAATGGCTAACTCAGTCTGGACAGACACCGGTTTTGATATCAGTCCGAAGTTTACCGACATCATGAGCTCATCATACAATGCTCCGGTATTTACTCACGATTTCACAACAGAAAATGTCGGTGACCTCATCAACGGGTGGGTCAGCGAAAAGACAAACAATTTCATTCCGCAACTCATGACGGGACACCTGTCTGGACCTCTGGCACTCACAAGCGCAATGTACTTCAAGGGACTCTGGAACCAGCCTTTCGAACCACAGAATACCACCAAGGAAACTTTCACATGCAGCGACGGCACGGAAGTCACTGTCGACATGATGCACCATCAGAAAGTCAAGGCTTATCTCGGTCGGGCTTATGGCGGACACACTCTTACCATGACATTCGGTGATAACCATTATTACATAACTTTCCTCCTGCCGGTGCCCGAAGCCGACATACCCCAGATTGTGGACGATCTTAATTATGGTAGATTCCAATACTGGGAATTAAGTTTCGATTACGATTATTACGATTACGCAGAAACCGAGGTATTTATCCCCAAGTTCTCCGTAAAGGCTGAATATGACCTCTGTGACATTCTCAAACCTCTCGGTGTCAACGGTATTCTCTCTCCAACCCAATGGAACGGTCTAACCGACAGCAAACAGTCTCTCTATCTCAGCAACGCTGTTCACAGCACTGCATTCTCAATAGACGAGACGGGAAGTGAGGCCGCAAGCTCAAGCGGCTTGGCCTTGGGTGCTGGTCATCCTATGGACAGGCCAGACCCACTCCCCGAGCGTATATTCAGGATTGACCGTCCGTTCATATTCACCGTAATGGAACACCACTGTAATATACCTCTGCTTGTCGGCTGGGTCAACAAGCTCTGATGCGACTTAGAAAGAGCGATACGCACATCTGCTTTATGTCTTTTTACACCTATAGCGAGAAGTCGGGCAGTCTTGAGACTGTCCGACTTCTCTAATTTCAAATTACTAATATCTCCTAAACCATAAGACATTGAGCCTAACCTCTTGAAAGATAGAAGTTAGGCTTGATTGTTGTTTGAACTAAACCCTTGGTTAATAAATGTTTTTATAACATCTGCAACAGGGCCATCAGCTACTATACAGCCATCAGCTACAAGTATGGCACGCGAACATAACTCACGCGCCAAGTCCATATCATGTGTAGCTATCAGACAGCTATGGTTAAAAGCGGATATTATATCAACCACACGGCGGCGTGCCCGTAGGTCAAGTTCGGCTGTGGGCTCGTCCATAACCATTATATCAGGTTCCATAGAGAGGACGGTAGCTAAAGCCACAGCTTTTTTCTGACCTCCTGATAGTTGGAAGGGGGCTCGTTGGGCAAGGTCTTCAGCACCGACGCGTCGTAAAGCATCAGCCACCCGACGGCGGACTTCAGTCACCTCAAGACCCATATTAAGCGGACCAAAAGCTACATCTTCCTCAACTGTAGGCATAAACAATTGGTCGTCGGGATTCTGAAACACCATTCCCACACTACGACGCACATCAGGGGCTGTCTTACGTGTCACAGGTATGCCACCGACATTCACAGTGCCTCGTGTTGGCAACAGCAGACCGTTAGTATGTAATAGAATCGTTGATTTACCAGACCCATTCAGCCCAAGCAATGCCACCTTTTCTCCATGTGTGATACGAAAACTCACACCCCGCAGAGCCTCATGGCCATCAGGGTAACTGAAACACACATTGTCAAACTCTATAAAATGATGACTCATGCCAA
Source organism: uncultured Sangeribacter sp. (assembly GCA_964400325.1). Taxonomy (GTDB): domain Bacteria; phylum Bacteroidota; class Bacteroidia; order Bacteroidales; family Muribaculaceae; genus Lepagella. Next base: position 26,495 of record CAYNUE010000023.1, read on the forward strand.
CAGATAAAATTATAAATTAAAGAAAGAGGGCAACGGTCCCCACCTAAACAACACCAGTACACAGGCACAGACTATTACTGCCACTGTATCTCTAACACCCCATATCTTGCTTTCTTTCAAGATAGGAATACTACCATCAAACCCACGCGCCAACATAGCACGATGTATGCGTTCTGAACGTGCTACTGTACGCAGGAACAGTTGACCGCAATATGTACCCCACATAGACAGTGACATGTTACCTTTTCTGTAACCACGTGCCTGGCGTGCCCGTGTCATATCAAGGCTTTCCTGAAGAAGTACAGTCATATATCTATACACCATCATCAACTGAGTAGTAAGCACCGTTGGTACACCGACACGCTGTAAACTACGGCATAACCCAGTGAACCCCACGCTATCTACCAATATTAATAAAGCCTGTACCGATAATAGGGCACGTACCACAATCGATACAAATGTCACCCAACCACGACTTACAGTCACCCCATAGACTGTAAAAGCAGGTTCGGTCTGATATAAAGGATTAAAGATACCTATAAGCACAACAAACGGAAGAGCAATCAAACTACGACAGAAGACACGTCCATATTCCTCGCCCAACACCGGAGCCATAACAATAGGGTAAAGCGCAAACCACAATAACCGAGTCAACGCTTCAGGAGCTACTGACAGCATCAAGCCGAGATACAGTAAGGTCATTATCAACAGAGCCAATGCACTTATAGGTGCATGGCCAGTACCGGAGTGCATGGCACGCAGAGCAGTAAGAGCCTTCTCTGTCTTCGTCACCTTATGCTCTTTCTTTCTGTCTGCGGCGCGAACGTACCAACAGACTACTCAATACCCACACAAGTATCAGCACTATCACCGTACCGGCGATACCGGCAAACGAACCCTCATAATCAGGCATCACAGCTGTAGACTGCTGGGCAGACTCGGCCGCTTGTGATAAGACACCTACATGTTCAGGCTCAATTTCAGAAGTACCGGCAACACGTTCTAAAGACCACTCCAGTCCGTCTGGGTCGCCAGAAGCTAAAAAGGCGAGACCACCGGCTATAACAACGGCAGCTATAGCAAAGGCTACAACCACACCGCGTACACTACGGCGTGTGTCACGACGCACAGCATTGGGCTGCAGAAGTTCAGGACGACTACGCTG
>CAYNUE010000023.1:27759-45534 GCA_964400325.1 uncultured Sangeribacter sp.
GGCGTGTGTCACGACGCACAGCATTGGGCTGCAGAAGTTCAGGACGACTACGCTGAACAAACAGCAACACAACTCCAGTAGCAAGACCTTCTATCACACCTATAGCTAAATGTATACCTGTCATCAGCAGGAAGAAACGCCCGGGAGGTAAAGCGGTAATGTGCGATGCTACGGTTTCAAATGTTACCATACAGGCACCTAATTCGAGACCGACTACACAGGCCAGCATTGATACTGTCATTATCTTCCACGGAGCAGCCGGATAACGCAACAATGGCCGCATCACCAGCGGATAAGCTACTAAGGTGGTCATAGCGGCCATATTGAGCACATTACACCCTAAAGCCATGAGACCACCGTCGGCAAATATCAGACACTGTATTATCAGTACTGATGTAAGCGTCAGAAAACCGGCCCACGGACCTAACAGTGCGCCCAATAACACACCGCCTACAATATGACCCGAACTACCGGTACCCGGTACCGAGAAGTTAACCATCTGGGCGGCAAAGACAAAAGCTCCCATGACGCCCATAAGCGCCACAACATTATCGGAGGCATTCTTCTTTATACGTAGCGAAGCTGCTACCAGTAATCCGGCTGCCACAACATCGGCCGCAACCGCTACAGGCGCTGATAACAGCGCATCGGACATGTGCATGATTTAACTTATCACTTATAATTATTATCACTGCAAAGTTACGTTTTTTTCTTTTTATTATAAGAGTTATAACCTTATAAGTCTTATAAGTTTTATAAATCTTATAACTTTTATAAGTCTTATAAGTCTTATAAGAGTTATAAAAGTTTTTTAACTTAATCTATACGACCCTACTTGGGTTGTTAAGTGTTATTTTATCAGATGTAGCCTTTAGAGAGGACGCATCTGATAAAATAACACTTAACAATTAAGGCCTTTGGTCCTATTAATAATCATATTATGGAAACAGACAAAATTAAAGCTCTCAAAGAAGAAAAAGGAGTTGTGCTTGTAGAATTCTACGCTACATGGTGTCCTCATTGCCAGAAAATGATGCCGGTCGTTGCCGATGTAAAGGCACTCTTTGAAGGCCGTGCAGCAGTTTATCAGTTTGATATTGACCTCAACAACGAATTTGCCAACGCTCTTAACGTAAAATCTATCCCTACATTCATAATTTTCAAGGATGGACAGGAAGTGTGGCGTACAGCAGGTGAAACAGAAGCTAATGTTTTAGCTCGTAAACTCGATGAGGCCCTTCAATCATAATTGATTATGGGTACGAAATCAATTTTCACTACCTTTCTAAGCAGTCTGGGAGTTCCGTACACTGAGGCGTATTCAGATAAGCAGCTACAGCGTATGCCGTTCAAATCACTGTTCGGCTTTTCGCGACTGCTCACCTCTTACGGGATTCCCAACGCTGCATTTTCATTGTCTGACAAGAAAAGTATTGCCAAAATTGACACACCTTTCTTGGCACAGAAAGGGCATGCGTTTGTAGTAGTTACTGAAATAACTGAAAATACAGATGGCAACCAATTTACTTATGTAGCAGACGGTGAGACTGTAACAAAGCCGGAGAGTGACTTTCTAAGCGATTTCACTGGCATCGTGCTACAAGCTTATCCAGATTCAGCATCGCAAGAACCTGACTATCCACGTCATCACTTAACTGAGATGGCGGGAGTTGTCAAACGCTGGCTACTATATGCGTCACTTATAATACTCCTTGCCGTAGGCTTTATCACCTCGGGCATGTGGAAGCATCTTTCTACGATACTTCTATCAGCCGTCAATTTGGCAGGTCTTAGCGTAACATGGTTGCTAATACTGAAGTCACTGAAAGTAAAAAGCGCAGCTGCTGATAGTGTCTGCGGTGTTCTCCAGACTCACGGTTGTGACCACGTACTTGAGGATAAGGCATCCAGTTTTTTCGGTCTATTTAGTTGGAGTGAAGTAGGATTAGCCTATTTTTCGGTCAGCACACTGATTCTTTTTATCTTCCCAACCGCGTTATCACAACTTGCGCTCGTCAATGCCTGCTGCCTACCCTTTACAGTATGGAGTATCTGGTATCAGAAATTCAAAATCAAGACGTGGTGCACTTTATGTGTTATAACACAGACATTACTTTGGTGTCAGTTCTTCTGTTATCTGTTCGGTGGCTGGTGGAAAGGTTTATTCCCGCTACATCTCTCTATTTTAGTTATAGGTATTGCTTATCTCGGTGTCATGTTGCTGCTCAATGCCGTCTGCACTTTTATAAAGAGCAAAGACAATAACTGAAACTAATGTAGTGTACTGTAACTCTATTTATAGAAATTATGAAAAAGATAAAACCAATAGATACTAAAGACGCAAAAAAATTGACACCGGCCGAAATGAACGCCATTCACTTTGCCGCCGGTGCCAAATCTGATTCTATTTCAAAAGCCTAAAAATAGGGTATAAAGAGATAGTTCAAAGTACAATTGGAATAGGTAGATTTATCTTTAGCTAATCTTATTATGAAGATAGCGAGCTAAACCATAGATATAGCGACGACAGCCGGGGCGGTAGCACACGACCTTAGAGAACCAGCCTAACCGTGGTTCAAGTATCTTTACTACTGCACCGACAAGAATCATAGCAACCAGCGTACCAGGTCCTACTACTTGCCATTGCCAACTGCCAAAATAGAGATAACCAAGTGCGACAGCAATAACCACAAGTGAAATATCAACTATAATCTTAGCTTTGGAGAAAAGCATTCCGGTAGCTCGGCTTATCGCCACCGGTAAGCCTTCACCCGGCATTGTCACTGAACCACAACGTATCTCAAAAGAAATGCCAACAGCCAACACACAACAGCCAACAAGCTGTGTAATCACTTGTGGAACTAAGGTCTGTGGAATTATTGCTGATGTAAGCCACATATTGACATCAAGAAGAAAACCGAAAAAGAAGCCTATTACCAACTGAAAAAGCTGCACTGGCTGAAATCTACGCCGTAAAACTGCAATCTGTAGAAAAACCAATACAAAATTCATGATGTAGGTGTACTCACCTATTGTAAGTGCAGGTGCCATATCAGACTCACCAGCAATAGCCATAACGAAAGGTATAGTGGAGATAACACTGCTGCCGAGATGGGAACGTACACAGAGGGCCACACCAAAAGTCATGACAAACAGAGACAACAGCAGTAGAATATGCTGCCATACAAATGAGATAATCTTTTCTTTAATAGATAACGTGGTACTTATAGTGTTCATGCTTTAACATTTAAAGTCTAAGAGCTACTTATTTCAATAAAATCGTTTTGAGAATTTGACTTACAGTACGCTCGATATTACTATAAGCAATATCTGGACGCATAGCCTCATGAAGGGGAATAGGTCCTGGCACAATAGGGAAAATTGCTGTAAACCCAGCTTTGAGTAAAGCAGGTACGGCCTCAGGTACTACAGAACCACCTATACCGATGACAGGTATATTATGTGCAACCGCACGTTTCAATACACCGTAAGGTGCTTTACCCATACAGGTTTGTCGGTCAAGGCGTCCCTCACCTGTAATGACGAGTGAGGCGCCTTTTAATTTTTCGTTAAAGCCAACAGCGTCAAGTATCATTTCTATACCAGGCTGAAGCCGGCCGTGCAGAAAAGCAAGGAAAGCAAATCCCATACCACCAGCAGCTCCGGCACCTGGATAAGTTGAGAAATCTCGTCCACAGAATTTCTCAGTTACTTTGGCAAAGTTAGCTAAGGCAGTGTCTAAAGCAATAACCATTTCGGTATCGGCACCTTTCTGGGGTCCATAAATATGACTGGCTCCCTCAGGGCCTGTAAGTGGATTTGTTACGTCACAGGCAATATTAAAGGTAGCCTCTGCCAGTTCAGGCATTACTTTAGAAGCATCGATACTGGCTATACGACCTACCTCACCGCCACCATCACCTACCTCATTTCCATCTAAATCAAGAAAACGGAATCCTAAGGCCCGCAGCATACCCGTACCACCGTCGTTTGTGGCACTGCCACCTAAACCGATAAGAAACTCCCGACACCCACGCTTTAGAGCATCTTTGATAAGCTGGCCAGTACCGTAAGTACTGGTAAGCCAAGGGTTACGGTCCTCGGAAGGTATAAGGGTAATACCGGAAGCAGCTGACATCTCAATCACTGCCGTCTCACCGCATAAACCGTAGGAGGCGGTAATCGAGTTGCCAAGAGGGTCTTGTACTGTACAATTAATTATATTTCCCTTCATACCTGACACGATAGCTTCAACCGTGCCTTCACCGCCATCAGCAATAGGGATAATACGTACCTCAGCTGAGGGAAGTACAGTCTTTATACCTTTTTCAGCCGCCATGCCAACTTCCATACTTGAAAGTGAACCTTTAAAAGAATCTGAAGCGATAACAAATATTCCTTGATTCATAGCTTATATTTTATAGAGTGTGCTGCAATCGTACCAAGACGTGGAGAAAATACAAGTGCCATTGCATACAAACAGCGATTATCAGCAGCGTAAGACGTAAGATAATTAAGTTGCTCAATCTGTTGTTCAGCTGCTTTAAGAGTTTTAGCTATAGCTTTTTCATCAGCAATTTTTGTTTTTCTCTCTGGAGAGACTTTCATTTCAACTACATATACATATCGCAAAGTGGAGATGGTAATATCAATTGAACCCTGAGAGGTATGACGTTCAACCATAACATCTTCACCTAATAGACGTAGCAGAACATACATAATTGATTGCCACCAGCTTTCATAATTCTGATTACGTCTTAAATTATACGGTATTCCGGCAAAAAAAGCTTTCAGACCTATTACAAACTTTTCTGCTTTTCCATCTCTAAGGGCTGTAACAAGATTAGCAATCTCCAATGACGGATTTACATCAGTCGGAAACATACGTTTCAGTAAAGACTTCAAAAAACATTCCTCTACTTCGAGATTCGGGAAACCGAGTCTATAGATTCTTAAAGATGGCATATAGTCCTTAATAGTAAGATAACCAGTCTGATAAAAAAGTGCAGTCGTATCGGAAGCGTCGTATATGATTTCTGTAAGTTGGTCAGCTGTAGCCCAAGTATCATTCAGTTTCTCTATATCTATAGGATGATTAACAAGTAAATCTATCAATATCTTAGGTGTTCCGGAAGCAAACCAATAGTCACCAAATTTCATATCTGCCATCACACAATTGATACTGAAAGGATTGTAAATATCAGGTGCATATTCCGAGAAATGATATCCATCGTAGCGGTGTTTCAGACGTGCGTATGTCTCAGCAACCGTAAGACCATACTGTTTAGCGAGTTCTTCAGCGCCAAGATTATAATAAGTGTACAATTCTTCTTCGGTAATTCCACAGATAGCAGAAAACTCACTGACCAATGATATGTCGCGAAGGTTATTCAACCCACTGAAGAGATTAAGTTTACCGAATCGAGTTACACCTGTAAACATTACAAACTCCAGATAAGGATCCAGAGTTTTAAACATAGAGTAAAATCCCCGAAGAGTATTATGATATTCCTTCTGAAGCTTTACATTATCAAGACTATCGGTAAGAGGCTTATCATATTCATCAATAAGTATTACTGCTTTAGCTGATGTAAGCTCAACAGCTTTCAGCACAATATCCATGAAACGTAATCCTGGAATATCTGAGGTTGGCCGTATGTCATATTTACTCTCCCAACGACTAAGATAAGCATTTAATAATTTACCAAGTGAATCAGAATCAGAATCAGAATAATCAACCCCATTAAAGTCAAAATGAAATACTGGATGTTCTTTCCACTCGCCCGGAAAATCATGCCAGACTATCAACTCTCTGAACAGGTCCTTGCGACCAAGAAAAAACTCTTCTAACATTGACAGCAGAAGACTTTTACCAAAACGGCGTGGCCTACCGAGAAAATAGAATTTGTTCTGTAGCAACCCTTTGATAAAGCCGGTCTTATCAACATAGAGTACACCACGCTCTCGCATATCGCGGAACGACTGATTACCTATAGCATATTTAATTCTTTTCATAATTATCTTTTAACGAATTAAGACGTTCACAGTCCTACAAGCCACCGAACTGACAATACCGGAAAATTTCATACCTATCCGTTAAAGTCTACAAATATAATAAAAATTCCAATTTCTTATGATATGGTTTCTTTGTTTTTACACCTATCCCAATTAATATAATAGACTTTCCAGACCTTTCCATACGAAAGACTTTAATTTCTGTCTTCAAACTCTTTGAAATTATAAAAAAGTGATTAACTTTGCGCACATTAGATATGGAGTATAATTTTTATCAGATTTCATATCTACGAATGTGACATTACTAAAATATATTAAATATGGAGAATAACCTGTACATCAGTTTTGACTGGGCAATCAAACACATATTGCGCAACAAGGCAAACTTCGATATCCTCGAAGGCTTCATCTCAGTGCTGATTGAAGAGGACGTAAAGATTGAAGAAATCCTGGAGAGCGAATCCAACCAGGAAACCAGCAACGACAAGTTCAACCGTGTCGACATAAAGGCTAAGAACACCAAGGGACACCTGATTATCGTGGAAGTGCAACTCACACGCCAGCTGCATTACCTGCAGCGCATACTTTATGGTGCATCGAAAGCTATCACAGAGCACATCAACATCGGCGACAAATACGACCAGGTCAAGAAGGTCTATTCCATCAGCATACTCTACTGTGACTACGGACACGGAGACGACTATGTCTATCACGGCCAGACAAGGTTTAGGGGTATACATACCGGCACCGACCTGAGGGTCAATACCAGGGAGGACGGAGTCATCATACCAAAATTTCCGCGCGAGGTGTTCCCGGAATACTACATCATCAGGATAAACGAGTATGACAAGATTCCGGACTGTCCCCTTGACGAATGGATGACCTATCTCAAGACGGCAAAGATCCGCGATGATACTGACGTACCGGGTCTGCAGCAGGTGAAGGAAAAGCTGCGTGTGATGGCCATGTCGCCACGTGAGCGCAGAGCTTATGAGGCCCACATGGACAATATAATGGTGCAGAATGATGTGCTTTCCACTGCTCGTTATGAAGGTCATGCTGAAGGTCGCGCTGAAGGTCGCGCTGAAGGTCGTGCTGAAGGTCGCGCTGAAGGTCGTGCTGAAGGTCATGCCCAGGGTCATGCTGAAGGTATGGCCGAGGGAATAGCCACTGTAGTCATAAATATGATAAACCAAGGTGTATCTGAAGAAACAATACAAAAATTTACTGGCCTTTCTATAAACAACATACATACCATTCATAACTCCAGAAAACCCAATACCTTTGGCACCAAGTAGCCCTTAAAATATTTGCAGATATTGTAAAATTATTCTAATTTTGCTTTGCAACTGAGGCTGTACAAAGCTTCATGGAGGATTACATCATCTTGGCAATTCAGTGAGCCTTTGGGCTCACTGAAAGTGATGGAACGGCTCTTCCTCCTTTCGCTTCATATCTATAGAGAAGCGATAAATAAACATAATGTTGTGTCCCGTTTGCAACCTCGTGTAACATCTGAGAACTTCGTTACAGCTTCTCAGTATATAAACGTATTGCCATGATAAAAACAGGACCTCTAAGAACGAATACCTATCATTATAACTTACCTGATAAGATTTGTAACCTTACCAAAACTCTATCCCGATATTTAGATAATTTTATCAGTCAGAATTTATTTAGACCTATACTAAATTTTTCATCTCCGTTTAGTATTTTAAGTAATGTAAGTATGGGTATCATTAATTGTAACGTGTCCATTAAGCCATCCCTATATCGACGTTAAATTAGGAATATAAAATGGGCAAACCTAAAATCAATAAGTCAAAATATGAGTATGCTTAGTACAGAACTTGGCTCACAAACCAAGAAAGAGATGGACCGGATTTTATATGGCATCAATCCTGTAAAAAAGATGATAGAATCACTACTTATAACCACTAATGTAGTGCTCATCAGACCTGAATTTGAGATTGATGTAAGAGAAATACTTGAGAAAAACTATTCCACGAAGGTAATCAAGGAATTTAACTTCATTTCTGTGAAGTCACTAAAAGACCTATTGGCACAATTATGGCAAGCACAACAACAGGGATACAAAGCATGGATTTTCCGTTACATCAACAGTATTCCCGACATACCTGACCGAGAAACTATTGAAGAGATAATACGAATAGGACTTAAATCAGAAGACTTTCCTTTTTCCGATGGTGATATACACTTCGAGGAAATCCGTATTCTTGCTACTTGCAGTGAATATCCTGACTATTTGAAATATAAGTCAACAGGGGCAGTAGTAATAGACCTACCCCACGAAATAGAAGAGACACTCAAAGAAAAAGTAAAATCTTAACTTATAGGATATATGTCATTACAAAGATTTGAATATATATCTCCTGAAAACGTCAGTTTTATTTTTGAGCTTGAGGGTACTATACTGACAAATATTACTACTTCACTGCAACCAAAACCGTATACATCACCGAGAACCTCAATCATTATCCCAGAAGGTGTGGTGACAATAGGTGATGATGTCTGTAATCGACTTCCTGAAAGATTAGGTTTCGATAATATAGGATTCCCTAAGTCATTGCGTCATATAGGAAACAGGGCTTTCCATAATCGAATTAACGGTATGAGAAGCATCAGATTTCCAGCCAGCTTATTGTCAATAGGAACTGAAGCATTTTCAATAGCAGGAGAATGGGGTCATACAATATCAGTAACTTTATTGAACATACCATCAAAAGTACAGTCAATCGGAGAGAGAGCATTTGAAAAATGGTCATCACTCAAAACACTCAAACTTGGTAAAAGTCTTACTGAAATTGGAGCTGCTGCATTTGCATACTGCAATAATATACTGACTTGGGAAGGTCCTCAGTTTACAGGCAAGCTGCTAATAACAGACGGTAAAATCAAAGCTGTCTTTGGTGAGGCGGAAATTATCCGTATACCTGAAGGTATTACTGCTATTGACACATTAGCCTTCTCATCTTCGTATCTTTATACATCTCCTGGTCCGTGGAGCTATAATAAATATAGAGGAGCCATCAAGATAATTTTACTGGAAACGCTCACTGAGATAGGAGACCGTGCTTTCTACGGCTCACGTATACAAGAATTGGAGATTCCACACTCAGTAAACTCAATAGGTATAAATCCGATTGCCAGTACCCCTTGTGTACGTGTGACAGGAAAATTCAGTTTCGCTGACACTATGCTAATTGACGGCACAAGGCTCATAAGCGCGACAAGACAAGCTGACGGTTCAAAAATACCTGAAGGCATTACTCACATAGGCGATTACGCCTTTCTATATAATAACTCAGAACAGATTATTATACCTGAAGGTGTTATTTCAATCGGCAATTATGCCTTTGCAGGTTGTCCGAATCTTATGTCAGTAAAACTGCCTGAAACTCTTATTCACATCGGAGAGAATGCTTTCAGTAACTGTAATTACCTTAGAAATCTTATAATTCCTTCTTCAGTCAATAATTCCAATTTATAATCATAATATGGAGAATAATATTATTAAATTCAAACTTCCGGAGCACACGGGCGAAAAAGAGTTCTCTGTCAGAAAAGAAGCTTTTGACGCAGAGATAAGCTCTATAGTACGTAATGGTGACGACGTAACTATCACTTTTGATGGTCCTGTCACGGCCATCAGCGAAAATGCAGTGAGATGTGGGTTGTTTGGCAACGATGCTCTCAGAGCCCTTGAACTTCCTGATAGCGTTGTTTCTATAACAGGACGCAGCTTTATGCTTCCTTCACCTGCGAACACCAAATACCATCTTATAGACGATGATGGCCTTATCATCAAAGATGGTGTTCTTATGGCAGCTTATGTAGCTCCTGAAGCCGTGAAAATAACAGTGCCTGAAGGTGTTGTCACAATTGGCCCATGGGCTTTCCCGGAAAAAGGTTCGGATAAATGCGAAGTCGTACTTCCTAAATCACTGCGCCGTATCGAAGCTCATGCTTTCGACCACTGTCATTTCAAGATTAAATTCAACAAGGGGCTTGAATACATCGGCGACTATGCTTTCGTGTGGCCTAAAGGACCTACTGTGACGTTCCCTGATACAGTAAAATACGTAGGTGATTTCGCTTTCTGGGATGCTTCCGAAAAGGTGAAAAAAATAAAACCCGGTAAAGGGATAGAGCATATAGGCCGTGGAGCTTTCGGTTCTACCTATGAATTTGATGGTACTTTTGAAGGAGAGTTAGCCATAAATGACGGATTAGCACTTGCTAAGGATGGTGTATTTATGCGTGCAACGACAGGAGGTCAAACACTAATGAAAGTGCATAAATACAAGACTGAAGTGCCGGAGGGAATAGAGATTATCGATGAAGGAGCTATTGCAAAGCCTTCTGGTCTGGCAGAATTGCCAAAATCACTCAAAGTGATACGTCGTTATGGCATCACAAGCCTACGTAAATCAGACCTGAATATACCTGAAGGTGTAGAAACAATCGAAGAGGAGGCACTATATAACAGTACGATAGACACATTCAAGGGTAAATTCGCTACTACTGACGGCCAGTATCTTATTGTAGATAATGTAATTGTAATGGCAGGAGCCAATGTCTGCAAAGAGAATGAGGTTGTAATTCCGGAGGGCGTAGAACGTATCGGCAAGCAGGCTATGTTGACAAAGTTTATCAACCTTCTTACACTTCCGGCCAGCATCAAATCAATAGATAAGGAAGCTTTCGGTTCAGGTATCATTAACAAACGTGAAATCAAAACTATTGATATCAAAGCTACCGCTCCATTTGATTGGGATATGTCATATATTTCAGAAGATGCTATAATTATTGTCCCTACCAATGCTGTCGAAGCTTTCAAAGCTGCTTATCCCAAGCGTGCCCAGAATATCAAGACCGCCGATGAAGCTGTTGAAACTGTAACCATATCAACTGACGATGCAGAGTTTTTCCTACAGAATAAAACTCTTATTCGTGTCAGCATGAAGAATAGATGGGCAAAGGAAATCACCTTACCCGAGTCAGTTGAACAGATAGCTGACAATCTCGAATGGATAGCAGCATGGACACGTTTAGGAGACAATTGGATAGAGAATATCAAGAAAATCAATCTGCCAGCTTCACTGAAACGTATCGGTGCCAAAGCATTTAAAGGCTTCTCTAAAGTTTTGTCCATTACCTTCCCTAAAGGATTGGAAGAAATCGGCGATAGAGCGTTTGAAAATTGCAATTTCGGTACAATAACTATCCCTGACAAAGTGAAAAGCATCGGTGCCGAAGCATTTAAAGGAAACGAGAGACTTAAGAAACTGAAACTCGGAAAAGGACTTGAGAAAATAGGTAACGAAGCATTCGCACTCGGTTATTTGGCCGATAATAAACTCGAAACTGTCGAGGGCAAGTTCGCTTCACCTGACAAAAAAATGCTCATAGTCGATGGCACACTGTGTAGAGTGGCGGTAAACGCTGGCCCAGATATAGTTGTACCAGAAGGAGTGACAAAATTAGCCGAAAGATGTCTGTATAATAAAGACTGGGGCGAAATCAATTCTCTCACTTTACCTGAGGGACTGACAGAAATAAAGCATAATGCTCTAAGTTGCTATAAAATAGGCACTCTACAACTACCGCAAAGCCTTCAGAGCATAGAAGACGAAGCACTAAGTACGCTTGACATAAGAGCTTTCAAAGGGAAATTTGCTGATGGACCTTTCCTCATCGTCGGTGATAAACTCGTAGCCATCATTGCGCCTGCTACTGAAGCAGACAAGGTAGACGAAATGGTAATCCCAGACTATGTTACTGTTATAGGACCGGGAGTCTTCAGTCGGGCTTCTGATAAAATATCCTGTAGACATGTCGTCCTTCCTCCAAGACTTAAACGTATTGAGGAATCAGCTTTTGCTTATAACCGTGTCACTATAAGTGCTCTTCCCGAAACTCTGGAATACATAGGTGACTCAGCGTTCAGGTCCATACTACCGGAAATGTTCCCTGATGGTAAGATTTTATTGCCGGCAAATGTCAAAGAATTAGGATATACTGCTGTAAGCGGAGGTTACGTAGGAAAAGGTTGGGACAGAAAACATGTTTCTATCGAGGTGTGGATAGAAGCAGCTATACCACCTAAATTTGATAAATGTCCCTTTGAAAGTGTATCAACACTACATGTGCCTGAAGGGTCAGTTGAAGCTTATCGTGAAGCTTTAGAAAGATTCAAAGAAGACAAACCTATTCCTTTCAGATGTGAAATAGTCTGAACCATCATATAGCCATTCAATACAGACCCCCTTACGCCAATTGGCGTAAGGGGGTCTGTATTGAATGGCTATATGATGGTTCAGACTATTTCACATCTGAAAGGAATAGGTTTGTCTTCTTTGAATCTTTCTAAAGCTTCACGATAAGCTTCAACTGACCCTTCAGGCACATGTAGTGTTGATACACTTTCAAAGGGACATTTATCAAATTTAGGTGGTATAGCTGCTTCTATCCACACCTCGATAGAAACATGTTTTCTGTCCCAACCTTTTCCTACGTAACCTCCGCTTACAGCAGTATATCCTAATTCTTTGACATTTGCCGGCAATAAAATCTTACCATCAGGGAACATTTCCGGTAGTATGGACCTGAACGCTGAGTCACCTATGTATTCCAGAGTTTCGGGAAGAGCACTTATAGTGACACGGTTATAAGCAAAAGCTGATTCCTCAATACGTTTAAGTCTTGGAGGAAGGACGACATGTCTACAGGATATTTTATCAGAAGCCCGACTGAAGACTCCCGGTCCTATAACAGTAACATAGTCTGGGATTACCATTTCGTCTACCTTGTCTGCTTCAGTAGCAGGCGCAATGATGGCTACGAGTTTATCACCGACGATGAGGAAAGGTCCATCAGCAAATTTCCCTTTGAAAGCTCTTATGTCAAGCGTACTTAGTGCTTCGTCTTCTATGCTCTGAAGGCTTTGCGGTAGTTGTAGAGTGCCTATTTTATAGCAACTTAGAGCATTATGCTTTATTTCTGTCAGTCCCTCAGGTAAAGTGAGAGAATTGATTTCGCCCCAGTCTTTATTATACAGACATCTTTCGGCTAATTTTGTCACTCCTTCTGGTACAACTATATCTGGGCCAGCGTTTACCGCCACTCTACACAGTGTGCCATCGACTATGAGCATTTTTTTGTCAGGTGAAGCGAACTTGCCCTCGACAGTTTCGAGTTTATTATCGGCCAAATAACCGAGTGCGAATGCTTCGTTACCTATTTTCTCAAGTCCTTTTCCGAGTTTCAGTTTCTTAAGTCTCTCGTTTCCTTTAAATGCTTCGGCACCGATGCTTTTCACTTTGTCAGGGATAGTTATTGTACCGAAATTGCAATTTTCAAACGCTCTATCGCCGATTTCTTCCAATCCTTTAGGGAAGGTAATGGACAAAACTTTAGAGAAGCCTTTAAATGCTTTGGCACCGATACGTTTCAGTGAAGCTGGCAGATTGATTTTCTTGATATTCTCTATCCAATTGTCTCCTAAACGTGTCCATGCTGCTATCCATTCGAGATTGTCAGCTATCTGTTCAACTGACTCGGGTAAGGTGATTTCCTTTGCCCATCTATTCTTCATGCTGACACGAATAAGAGTTTTATTCTGTAGGAAAAACTCTGCATCGTCAGTTGATATGGTTACAGTTTCAACAGCTTCATCGGCGGTCTTGATATTCTGGGCACGCTTGGGATAAGCAGCTTTGAAAGCTTCGACAGCATTGGTAGGGACAATAATTATAGCATCTTCTGAAATATATGACATATCCCAATCAAATGGAGCGGTAGCTTTGATATCAATAGTTTTGATTTCACGTTTGTTAATGATACCTGAACCGAAAGCTTCCTTATCTATTGATTTGATGCTGGCCGGAAGTGTAAGAAGGTTGATAAACTTTGTCAACATAGCCTGCTTGCCGATACGTTCTACGCCCTCCGGAATTACAACCTCATTCTCTTTGCAGACATTGGCTCCTGCCATTACAATTACATTATCTACAATAAGATACTGGCCGTCAGTAGTAGCGAATTTACCCTTGAATGTGTCTATCGTACTGTTATATAGTGCCTCCTCTTCGATTGTTTCTACACCTTCAGGTATATTCAGGTCTGATTTACGTAGGCTTGTGATGCCATAACGACGTATCACTTTGAGTGATTTTGGCAATTCTGCCAGACCAGAAGGCTTTGCAATAGCTCCTTCATCGATAATCTCTATTCCCTCCGGCACTTCAGTCTTGTATTTATGCACTTTCATTAGTGTTTGACCTCCTGTCGTTGCACGCATAAATACACCATCCTTAGCAAGTGCTAATCCGTCATTTATGGCTAACTCTCCTTCAAAAGTACCATCAAATTCATAGGTAGAACCGAAAGCTCCACGGCCTATATGCTCTATCCCTTTACCGGGTTTTATTTTTTTCACCTTTTCGGAAGCATCCCAGAAAGCGAAATCACCTACGTATTTTACTGTATCAGGGAACGTCACAGTAGGTCCTTTAGGCCACACGAAAGCATAGTCGCCGATGTATTCAAGCCCCTTGTTGAATTTAATCTTGAAATGACAGTGGTCGAAAGCATGAGCTTCGATACGGCGCAGTGATTTAGGAAGTACGACTTCGCATTTATCCGAACCTTTTTCCGGGAAAGCCCATGGGCCAATTGTGACAACACCTTCAGGCACTGTTATTTTCACGGCTTCAGGAGCTACATAAGCTGCCATAAGAACACCATCTTTGATGATAAGGCCATCATCGTCTATAAGATGGTATTTGGTGTTCGCAGGTGAAGGAAGCATAAAGCTGCGTCCTGTTATAGAAACAACGCTATCAGGAAGTTCAAGGGCTCTGAGAGCATCGTTGCCAAACAACCCACATCTCACTGCATTTTCGCTGATGGCCGTGACAGGACCATCAAAAGTGATAGTTACGTCGTCACCATTACGTACTATAGAGCTTATCTCTGCGTCAAAAGCTTCTTTTCTGACAGAGAACTCTTTTTCGCCCGTGTGCTCCGGAAGTTTGAATTTAATAATATTATTCTCCATATTATGATTATAAATTGGAATTATTGACTGAAGAAGGAATTATAAGATTTCTAAGGTAATTACAGTTACTGAAAGCATTCTCTCCGATGTGAATAAGAGTTTCAGGCAGTTTTACTGACATAAGATTCGGACAACCTGCAAAGGCATAATTGCCGATTGAAATAACACCTTCAGGTATAATAATCTGTTCTGAGTTATTATATAGAAAGGCGTAATCGCCTATGTGAGTAATGCCTTCAGGTATTTTTGAACCGTCAGCTTGTCTTGTCGCGCTTATGAGCCTTGTGCCGTCAATTAGCATAGTGTCAGCGAAACTGAATTTTCCTGTCACACGTACACAAGGGGTACTGGCAATCGGATTTATACCTATTGAGTTTACTGAGTGTGGAATCTCCAATTCTTGTATACGTGAGCCGTAGAAAGCACGGTCTCCTATCTCAGTGAGCGTTTCCAGTAAAATTATCTTGATGGCTCCTCTATATTTATTATAGCTCCACGGACCAGGAGATGTATAAAGATACGAAGATGAGAAGGCTAATGTGTCAATAGCAGTAATACCTTCAGGTATACGGATAATTTCCGCCTCACCAAAGACAGCTTTGATTTTACCGTCTGTTATTAGCAGCTTGCCTGTAAACTGAGGACCTTCCCAAGTCAGTATATTATTGCAGTATGCAAATGCAGCAGCTCCAATTTCAGTAAGACTTTTACCAAGTTTGAGTGTTTTGAGTGATGACCATTTTTCAAATGCTCTCTCTCCGATTGACTGTACTTTTGATGGTATGTTCAATAAAGTTACTGATATTGTATGACCCCATTCTCCTGCTATTGAAAATGCTTCAGTTCCTATTGACAATAAGCTGGCTGGAAATCTGATGCTTCTCATACCGTTAATTCGATTATGGAAAGCCCTGTTTCCTATATGACGCAATGACTTAGGGAATCCTATATTATCGAAACCTAATCTTTCAGGAAGTCGATTACAGACATCATCACCTATTGTCACCACACCTTCTGGGATAATGATTGAGGTTCTCGGTGATGTATACGGTTTTGGTTGCAGTGAAGTAGTAATATTTGTCAGTATAGTACCCTCAAGCTCAAAAATAAAACTGACGTTTTCAGGAGATATATATTCAAATCTTTGTAATGACATATATCCTATAAGTTAAGATTTTACTTTTTCTTTGAGTGTCTCTTCTATTTCGTGGGGTAGGTCTATTACTACTGCCCCTGTTGACTTATATTTCAAATAGTCAGGATATTCACTGCAAGTAGCAAGAATACGGATTTCCTCGAAGTGTATATCACCATCGGAAAAAGGAAAGTCTTCTGATTTAAGTCCTATTCGTATTATCTCTTCAATAGTTTCTCGGTCAGGTATGTCGGGAATACTGTTGATGTAACGGAAAATCCATGCTTTGTATCCCTGTTGTTGTGCTTGCCATAATTGTGCCAATAGGTCTTTTAGTGACTTCACAGAAATGAAGTTAAATTCCTTGATTACCTTCGTGGAATAGTTTTTCTCAAGTATTTCTCTTACATCAATCTCAAATTCAGGTCTGATGAGCACTACATTAGTGGTTATAAGTAGTGATTCTATCATCTTTTTTACAGGATTGATGCCATATAAAATCCGGTCCATCTCTTTCTTGGTTTGTGAGCCAAGTTCTGTACTAAGCATACTCATATTTTGACTTATTGATTTTAGGTTTGCCCATTTTATATTCCTAATTTAACGTCGATATAGGGATGGCTTAATGGACACGTTACAATTAATGATACCCATACTTACATTACTTAAAATACTAAACGGAGATGAAAAATTTAGTATAGGTCTAAATAAATTCTGACTGATAAAATTATCTAAATATCGGGATAGAGTTTTGGTAAGGTTACAAATCTTATCAGGTAAGTTATAATGATAGGTATTCGTTCTTAGAGGTCCTGTTTTTATCATGGCAATACGTTTATATACTGAGAAGCTGTAACGAAGTTCTCAGATGTTACACGAGGTTGCAAACGGGACACAACATTATGTTTATTTATCGCTTCTCTATAGATATGAAGCGAAAGGAGGAAGAGCCGTTCCATCACTTTCAGTGAGCCCAAAGGCTCACTGAATTGCCAAGATGATGTAATCCTCCATGAAGCTTTGTACAGCCTCAGTTGCAAAGCAAAATTAGAATAATTTTACAATATCTGCAAATATTTTAAGGGCTACTTGGTGCCAAAGGTATTGGGTTTTCTGGAGTTATGAATGGTATGTATGTTGTTTATAGAAAGGCCAGTAAATTTTTGTATTGTTTCTTCAGATACACCTTGGTTTATCATATTTATGACTACAGTGGCTATTCCCTCGGCCATACCTTCAGCATGACCCTGGGCATGACCTTCAGCACGACCTTCAGCGCGACCTTCAGCACGACCTTCAGCGCGACCTTCAGCGCGACCTTCAGCATGACCTTCATAACGAGCAGTGGAAAGCACATCATTCTGCACCATTATATTGTCCATGTGGGCCTCATAAGCTCTGCGCTCACGTGGCGACATGGCCATCACACGCAGCTTTTCCTTCACCTGCTGCAGACCCGGTACGTCAGTATCATCGCGGATCTTTGCCGTCTTGAGATAGGTCATCCATTCGTCAAGGGGACAGTCCGGAATCTTGTCATACT